>RFHL01000330.1 GCA_003696875.1 Bacteroidota bacterium
AGCCAGGCCATCGCCCTCGACCGCGAGGCCGCCGTGCCTTACCTCAACCGCGGCACCGCCTATTATGAATTGGGGCGGCACGAAGATGCCGCCCGGGATTTCACTTCTGTGATTTCCCGCCAGCCCGACCATGCCCTAGCCTATGCCCGGCGCGGCCTCGCCCAGTATGCCCTGGGCCAGCCCGACTATGCCAGCCAAGACCTCGATCAGGCCCTGGCCCTGGATTCACTCGATGCGCAGATCTGGTTTTTTCAGGGCCTGCTCCAGGCCCGGGGACAGGCCTGGCGCCCCGCCGAGGCCAGCCTCAGCCGGGCGATCCGGCTCGATACCAGTATGGCCGATCTTTTTGCCACCCGGGCCTACGTACGCTGGCAGCTGGGAGACACCCTCGGTGCCCAGGCCGATGAAGAGCGGGCGCAACCTTAGCCACCGGTCGCCGTCACGATCAGATCAAAGTAAATCTGGATATCGTCCGATACCTGCACCAGGCCCAGCAGGGCCGAGGGGGGATCTATGCCAAAGGTGGTCATCTGCAGCGGACAGCTCCCGGTAAAGCGATACGTATCCGCAGTGGCCTGCCGGGCCCGGACCGGAACCTCCATGGTTTGAGACTTCCCGGCGATGCTCACGACTACCTGGGCCCGCAGGGCGTGCCATTCTTGCTGGGATGTCTCGCCGAGCTGGGTTTCCCCGGTGACGTTCAGCAGCTGGATATCAATGTAAGGGTAATCCTTGGCCTGCAAGGTAGCCTGCATATCCCGGTTTATGCCATAGTTACCACAGTCCAGCGCCCGGATAGGCAGCTGGAGGCGGGTATTCAGGGTGATGCAGTTCCCGCTTACTTGCCCCATCGCGACCTGACTGGGGCGAAAGGCCAGTGTATTTCTACAGGTAAAGTCTTTGACGTTGCTGGTCCCCTCCAGGTATAATTGACTTTTCGGACTGATGATGTAAGGGATACGTCGGGGTTCCTGGCTGTGGCCAAGGGACAGGATACCTGTCAGTATCAGGGCGAGACCAAGGCTCAGAAAGGCGTGGGCATGGTGAAGACCGGAGCTTGGCATAAGTGGCAACAATTTGGAGTGGGAAAGAAAAGGACCGGACCCCGAGGCGGGGTCCGGTCGATCAGATCACAGTAGCGTGGGCCGTACCCATACTGGTTGATGATCGGGAGCAGGAGCTAGAACCCTACAGCGGCTTCAATCATCAAGCCGGAGAACTGACCTCCGTTCAGGATGTTGGTCGCTTCGAAGTCGCGGTAGTTCTGTACCACATACTCGCCTTTCAGGACCATGTTCGGAGTGACAAACCAGCCACCGCCTACTTGCACGCGGTCGATGGAGACACTGGTACCGGAACCGGCGAGTTCGCCTGCGACCTGATTGTAGCGAGCACCCAAGAAGAGGCTTTCGTTTTCGAGGAAGCGGTAGATCGCTTCGGCCGAGATCTGGGTCCAGGTGCGGGTGTCGGCTTCGTTGGCAGCGCGTCCGGTGGCGACTTCATAGGTACCGAAGACTTCCAGGCCATGGAACTTCACGAAGGGGTTCACCACAATGGCGGTCACTTGCGAGCGGAAGCCAGGGTTGAAGCGGCCGGAGGTGAAGTTGCCATTCATCACGTCATAGTAGCGGGAACCGGTACGGTCACCACCATAGAGGGTGTTGCTCAGGGAGCGGGCGGTGGTGTACATGGAGCCGGTGAGGCGTACGCGCAGGTCGTCATTCAGCTGGTTGTCATAGCCCAGCTTGGCCAGGATGCTCGGAGAACGTCCGTAAAGCCAGCCAGCTTCACCTTTTTCCACGTCAGGGTTGGGGGAGATGTTGCCTTTGATTTCGCCGCCGGTGACACCGACCATGGCGATCAGACCGTTGGTTTGAGCGTAGACTTCGGCACCGATCTCAGTGGTGAAGGCATCCATGATCAAGTTACCTACGAAGGGGTTGTAGAGCGAGTTGCCGTTGTCGGTGCGACGGAAGTGGTTGTCGCCGTAGTTGATCTCCATGTGACCGACTTTGATCGTTACGATGTCCATGATGTCGTCCAGGACGGCACTGTTAAACATCGGCAGGCGGTCGATTTGGATGTACCCACCTTTGACCCAGGTTTCGGTGTGGTGCCGGGAAGAGAGGTAGGTGACCAGGTTCAGGCGGATGCCATCGGCAAGTTGTACGTCGACGTTCAGGTTGGCAGTGGCCAGATTAAAACCAGGCGCAATTCCGTTCAGTTCGTTGACATTGGTTTCGTTCTCAAAAACTGGCGTAGCAGTGTTGCTATGGCTGAGCGCCTGGAACTGCTGGGTGAAGTTGCCACCCACACGTACCTTCATTCCATCAAAAGGTGTTACGTCATCCTTGGTGGTTTCGAACACATGGATACCACTTTGGTCATAAGGACGGAAGAAATTGATCTTGAGATCCTGAGCAAAGAGGCTCATGGGGAGGCTCATCAGCGATATCATCGCAAAGGCCAGGAGATGTTGGACTTGAAAGCGTTTCATTTGGATTAGGATAAGGTGTGACAGGATGATGTTAAAAAATTTGGTTATGGCGATCCCGGGTGGCCCAGGTGACCACAGGTATAGGGATCAGAAAAAGGGTTGCGACTAGTTTGGGCTGTCCGGGCGCATCGTCAGGGTGAAGGGAACCTTCACATCGGCTCCGGTCGTGATCGTCCCGAAGAGTGCCGTGGGGGGATCAATGCCGTAGTCGGGCATGTGAATCGGAATACTACCCGTGAAGGTAAGGTTGTTACCCGCGGCGCGCGTGGCTTGAACCTGTACGGTGATGGAGCGGGTTTTACCGGCTAGGGTGAGTTGTCCCCGGGTGCTGAGTTTCCAGCCATTTGACGTAGGGGTGACGGAGGTCACCTCGGTCAGGCGGTAGGTCAGGTTGGGGTGGGCATCGGCCTTCAACGCCTCGTAGGTGTTGTTGTCCATTTGGCCTTTGCCGCTTTTGATGGACTTGACCGGTACTTCGACCGTGAGCTCCACCACATCGGTGAGGGCGCCGGCTTCCAGGGCAAGGACACCTTTACCGGTGATGGTCTGCACCGTGGATTCCCATTCATGCAGGCTGGAAGTTCCGGTAATAGACATGTGGGTACCTGAGGCAGAGATGGTATAGACCTCCTGGGCGTAAGCAAGGCAGCTCCACATGAGGGCAAGGAGAAAAAATGTGATCCGTGGCGTGGGAAAAAAATGGGCACATTGACAGAGAAGAAAGCCTTGTGGCTGAAAGGAAACAATCCGTGTTTCTCATGGTCGGCCGCCGCAAGGGCTTTGTGTTTTCAATACCAAGATGCATGGATTTGGCCGGAGCGCGAATGATGTTTGAACACTCAATAGATGATCTTTTACGGCTACTGGTCGTATCTAAAGTCACTTCAATGTTTAAACAAAGTCATTGAAGTGTTTAAATATTGATCATTTTTCATCCAAAAAAGCCGGGCCATTAAGGCCCGGCTCCCTACAGCTACGAATCCACGATTAGCAAAGCATGACCCCAAGGGGGTGCTCTACCGGTTGATGGCAGGTTGGGTGGTCGCTGTCTCCGCTTGGCCTTCTGCTGCTTATCCTGCGACATCAGCAAGGTGCAATGCGCAAGGTAGATTGGCAAGTGGAAATTACGTAAATACGAACATGTGGATCCCTTTTCCTTTGAGGCGGCTTGTTACATCACTGGGGGGGGGTGTTGGGCGTAAAAGGCTGAATTACAGCTTTATGACTTGCCGGGTGGCCGCGCTTTTTTGGGCATGTTCGATCAGCTGGATAACATCTCTGGCCTGGGCTGCTGTCACGGGGGGGGCACTTTTTTTGCGGATTGCCGGGGCCAATTCCTGGTAATAGCGGCGGTAATCGCCGCCCAGGCTTTCTATTTTTCCCCGATACACCAGGCCCTCCCGCTCGGTGTGGAGGTCCCCCCAGATGGATTCCGGCTCCATTCCCCAGCCCGGGCTGCCGGGCTGGATGCCGACCTTGAGGGCCTCTTCCTGCGGGTCCAGCCCGTGTTTAACAAAACTGCCCAGGGTACCATCGACCCGATAGCGGGGCCCTGGCTCGCGCACCAGGTAACTGGCCCGCAGGCGGGCGCGAAAGCCTTCGTAGAAGAGCACCAGATCAAAAGCGTCGGGCACCTGCCCGCCGCTGCGCTCTATCCGGAGGTCGGCCCAAAGGGCCTCGGGCAAGCCAAAAAGCTGCAGCGCCTGGTCGATCAGGTGGGAGCCCAGGTTAAACAGGATGCTGGTTCCCGGGGCGGGTTGTTCCTTCCAGCTTTCCTGGATGAAGTTTCGGTAGCGGTCATAGTGGGCTTCATAGTTTACCAGACGGCCCAGCAGGCCCTGCCGGATGACCTGGCTCACCGTCAGAAAGTCGCTGTCCCAGCGCCGGTTGTGGTAGACACTCAGAATGCGCTTCTGCTTCTGTGCCAGTTCTATCAGCTCATCGGCCTCTGCCACAGTCGGGGTAAAGGCTTTTTCTACCACCACATGCTTGCCCGCGAGCAGGGCCCGGCGGGTCAGGTCGCTGTGGGTAGGCTCCGGCGTATTGACGACCACCAGCTCGATAGCGGGATCCTGAAGGATGCCTTCGAAGGTAGAGAC
>RFHL01000331.1 GCA_003696875.1 Bacteroidota bacterium
TCCCCACCCCCATCGGCAACCTTGAAGACATGACCTTTCGCGCGGTGCGCGTCCTGCAGGAAGCGGACCTCATCGCCGCCGAGGACACCCGCACCACGGGGGTGCTGCTCAAGCATTACGGCATCGAGACGCCCCAGACGGCGCTCCACCAGCACAATGAACACAAGCGGGTCCCCGACCTCATCGCCCAGTTGGGCGATGGCCGGTTGTCCCATCTTGCCGTGGTGACCGATGCCGGAACCCCCGGCATCTCGGATCCGGGCTTTCTGCTGGTGCGGGCGGCGGTGCAGGCGGGCATCCGGGTGGAAGCCTTACCAGGGGCGACAGCTTTTGTGCCGGCCCTGGTCAGCAGCGGTTTTCCCTGTGACCGATTTGTCTTTGAAGGCTTTCTCCCCCTGAAAAAGGGCCGCAAAACGCGGCTGGAAGCCCTGGCTGCCGAGCCCCGCACCCTGGTCTTTTATGAGTCTCCCCACCGCCTGCAGCGTACCTTGCAGGATTTTTTGGCTACCTTTGGCCCGGATCGATCGGTCTGCGTGTGCCGCGAGCTGACCAAGCGCTTTGAAGAGCTGGTCCGTGGCACCCTGCCTGAGGTCATGAACCACTTCGGCGATGGAAAAGTCAAAGGCGAACTGGTCCTGGTTGTGGCTGGCGCGGTATAGGCCCTACCCGATGGTGATGCTATCAGGGGCATTGCTGGCGCTGGCCTTCCCCCCATCACCGTTGGGTCCGCTGGTGTATGTAGCCTTGGTCCCCCTGTTGCTGGTCATCGACCAGACGCCAGAGCGCACCTTCGAGGACCGCTTCTGGGGCTTTTTCAAGGCCGTGTTGCTGACCGGCCTGCGGCTGGTGCTCTGGCCCCTGCGGGTCCTGATCGCGGTGCTGCAGCACCGCAAGGGGCAAGCCTGGATCTGGCCGCCGGTGCGCTACCGGCGCAAGATCATTTCCCGCTACGCCCAGGTCTTTCGTTACGGCTTCACTGCCTTCGTCATCTGGAACCTGGCCACCACCTACTGGCTCCCCCTCAATGCCCTCAATTTTGAGGAACCTGCGGCCGGTCTTGCCCACTTGGGGGCAGGCCTCACCGCCTGCCTGGTCAATCCGTTTCTGATGACGCTGCCTTTGTATCTCTTTCTGCGGCTGCGTCACTACCTGCCGCCCTTTCCGGCGGCATACTTTCTGATTCCGCTATGGCTGGTCTTTGAGTGGCTGCACTTCCGCTGGCCGCTAGCCTGGCCCTGGCTAAGCCTCGGCCACAGTCTCACGGACTTCCCCTCTCTCATCCAGTATGCCGAGTGGACAGGCGTAGGCGGTATCTCGGCCCTCATTCTCCTGATCAATGTGCTGGTCTACCGGTTCATCTCGGTATCCGGTCGCCTCCATCGCCTGTGGCTGGCGATCCCCATCCTGGGCTTGCTGGCAGGCCCCCTACTCCTTAACCGCTGGCTACTATCCCCTGATCGCCCCTTGCTGCAAGCAGTAGGCCACCTGGCGGTCCGCATGGTACAGCCCAACCTGGACCCGGAGACGGCCCGTCCGCAGGCCCCCCCCGCGCGGCAGGTCGCCGCGCTGGAGCGTCAGATCCGCCGTCCCGGCCTGGATAGCCTGGATCTGGTGATCCTGCCCGAGCGGGTCCTGCCCCGCGGAACTGAGGCAGCCTGCCTGGAACTCAGCCTGCAGGCCCGTCCCCTGCGAGGCGTGGTCTACGAAGCCTCCATTTCGCTCCTCAGCGGCTTTACCGAAATCCTGCCCCTCCCCGATTCACTTCCCCCACCCTCCGA
>RFHL01000332.1 GCA_003696875.1 Bacteroidota bacterium
CGTCAGAAAAAGCCTCACTTGGCCCGCCAAGCTCGGTTTTTCTTCCTGGTCTGCGCACAAGGTCTCGGCGCAAAATCGGGAAGTTATTTTTCTCGCGTTCCTTAGATAAAAAATGAGAGGTAGATAAACGATGGTTATTCGGTTGTGTATAGGAGCAGAGTCAGGCGGCAGATACGGCCCTTTGCCAGCCATTCCGGGAAGGCAGGCAGGGAAAACCCTCATTCCCATCCCTCAGCCAGGCCTTCCCTGCGGTCACCCCACGAGCAGGCTTGAGGGCCTATTGAATCCGGTATTGCAGGCCCAGGGTGCCGGTTAGCCCGTAGGTCTGAATGGTTCCCAGAAAACTTTGGTTGCGGGTATAGGAGATATCCTGCTGGTTATTCAGGTTGTTGAGGTTCAGGAATACACTCCAGTTGTCGCCAAACTGCTGCTTGAGCGAAGCATCAAACCGCCAGAATTCCCGGTCAAATCGGTCCAGGCTGGGGTCGTTGCTGTAGGCACTGATCTTGGAGCTCTGGTAAATCGCAGAGATCCGCGCTGAGAAGCCCTTGAAATCATACCCCAGGGAGCTGCGCAAGATGTGCGGCGTCTGGCTCAGCATGGACACATCCCGGCTTTGGTTATCGTAGATGATGTCAAATACCGGGGGGAAGGGAATGACCAACACCTGCTTCTGGGTAAAGAAATAGAACTGCGTCTCAGAGAGCAGCCGGGCATAGTTGACGTTGAATACCAATCCATTCAGGGGCTTGGGCAAAAAGCTGAGGGTGGTTTGCAAATCCAGCTCAAAGCCATAGACCCGGGCCCGGGGCGAATTCCGGTAGGAGTTGAGCTCATACCCCCGGTATTGGGGATAGTTGAATTCCTCTGCCAGCGAATCGCTGGCCATGACGATATCAAAGGGATAAAAGATGTTTTCAATCTCCTTGGAAAAGAGGGTGGCGCTGATCAGCCCATACCCTCCTTTGTAGGCGGTCAGGACCAGGTCATAGTTGGTCGACACCATGTGCCGCAGGTTGGGATTTCCACCAGAAACCACCAGTCCATTTTCGTCGACCCGAATCCGGGGCGTGATCCAATCGAAGTCAGGCCGCGCCAGGGTTTGGGTATAGGACGCCCGGATATCAAACCAATCGGTGGGCTTGACTTTCAGGTGTAAATGCGGTAGAAACTCTCCATATTGCTGGACTGTGGTGGTATCGAAATAGAAGCCGTTGACCCCGTAGCGACCGCTGACGGTCGACAGGCCCGCCCGGTATTCGTTATTGGAATACTCATAGCGGAAGCCCGGAATCACCGTCAGCCATTCCCCGACCCGGAACTTCAGCATCATGTAGGCGGCCGTAACGGTTTCGTCCACTTCATAATTATTCACCAAGGCGTTCCGATCTGTATTCAGGATCGCATCCTGGCTGCGGTACCAGTGATTGACCTGCTCGGGGTCAAGATTCGCACTGAAGGGAATGGCTTCCCCATCCAGTCCCTCAAAGTCCAGCTCGCCTTCCCGCAGGAAACTCCGGATATTGGGGATCAGGGAATTTTGCGGCAAGGTGGTCGGCGCATTCGCCTCCGGGACTGAGTCCCGATAGAGGGCATACCGGGCCAGCGCCCGATCTGCTTCATTGGAACCCAGATAGTAAAAATTTTCCCCTCGCTGATCCAGTTTGCGCTCCCGGCTGATGGCTTTATATTTCCCCCCAAAACGAAGGGACCCAAAGATTTTATCTCCCCATTTATAGGGTAGCTCGAAGTTCAAGGTAGCGGTACGGGTAACTTCGAGGGTGCTGCTCGTACGCACGTCTACCGAGCGAAAGACTGCTTGTTCCGGATCCGGATCGGCAAAATCGAGGTAGGTAATGGGATCATCATCAGGGTTTCCTCCCGTAAAGGGTGAGGTGTTGTCCCGAAAATTCACCGATACCGCCGCGGGCGTTTGCCCGTTGGAGCGGGAATTTGACAGGGTCCAATCAATCTTCAGCGGCCCCAGATCATGATTCGCCATGAGAGAAAGCGAAAACAGGTCCAGCGTACCAAAGATATCTTCTCCCGTATATTGAATTTCCTGGTCACTTCGGCTATATCGCTCCTCCATGAAGAAGCGGTCACGGGTGGTGCGGCTGTACAGGCCAAAGAGGGAAAACTCACTCCGGCCCAGGGCGTAATCCAGCCCCAGGCTGGTGTTGTAGCGCCGGCGGATCTCCTGCCGGTCTTCGAGCCGCAGCGTGTTTCCCAGCAGCTCGGTCAGGTCGGTGGTGTCATTGCTCCGCTCCGCGCGCCAGGTACGCTGCAGGATGTCCCCGCCCCGGTTAAAGCGCTCCAGCCCGGCCTGGGCCACCACCCCCAGCTTGTTATCAAACAAGCGACTGCTCATCTGGAATACGCCTTTGTGGTCGCGCCAGTCGCTGTGCAGGTCGTTATATCCCCACAGCCCTTTGGCCAGCAGCTTGAAGCGCTGTGGCGCTTTCCGCAGCTTGAGGTTCACGGTCCCTCCTACGGCCTCAGCGTCCATATCCGGCAGGGGCGCCTTGAATACCTCAATTCCGTCCAGCAACTCCGGCGCAATCAGCGACAGGTCCACCGAGCGGTCGCCGGCATCGTTGGCAGGCAAGCTCACACCATTAATGGTAATCTGAGCAAACTTGGGCTCCAGGCCCCGAATGACGACTTTTTGCCCTTCTCCCCCACTCCGGTTGATGGCCACCCCCGGCAGGCGGGCAATCGCCTCGGCGGCATTTACATCCGGCAACTCCTGAATACGGTCGGCCGATACGATGTTGGCAATCGCATCCGAATTGAGCTGCTCGTTGATGGCCTGGGTCTGCCCCAGGGCCTGGGCCGTAATGATGACTTCTTCCCCCCGCAGGTCAATGGGGGTCATCAGGATTTCTACTTCTCTTATCTCTTTCGCGCCCAGCGTGATCAGTTGCTCATTGGTTTCGTAGGTCAGGTAGCTGACCTTTAAGCGGTGCGTACCGGGGGGGATATTCCCCAGAGTAAAGGCTCCGTTTACATCCGTGATGGCACCTCGACGCAAAGAGTCAATGGTCACCTGAGCCCCCGACAGGGCCAGGCCGCCATTCGTCTCCAGGACCAGTCCCTTGATCACGCCGCTTTGCCCATAGGCAGCCACGGAAAGGAGGGCAAATACGCCAACAAATAAGATCGTGGGGGAAAGCCACCTGAACCAGGTGCGGGTAGATAGTAGTAGTGGTCTCATGCTCCTTTCAAGTCTAGATTTGGACACTTTCGACTGAAGTGAATCTAGAGAAAAGGCGGTGAAAAAATGTCTGATTTCACCGAGACAATCGTCTATCTACCTAAAAATCAAGCAACTAGACTTCTACCCGCGTCCGATATTCGCTGGGGGTCTGTTCATATTCCTTCTGAAAGCACTTGCTGAAGTAGCGGGCATCCCGGAAGCCGACCTCGTAGGCGATCTCGGCCACCCCCAGGTCGGACTGTCGCAGGAGCTGCGCGCTTCGCTTCATCCGCAGGGCCTTCACAAAGTTGTTGGGGGTCTGGTTGGTGATGGCCTTGAGCTTGGTAAAAATCAACGGCCGGCTGATGGCCATTTCCCGGGCAAAAACCTCTACGGTAAAATCAGGATCGCCCATAAAAGTCTCGACCACGGCGATGGCCTTGGTCAGGAAGGCCTCATCCGCCGAGGTGAGGGTGACCTCGCTGGGCTCCAGCTTCAGCACACCATGAAAGCGGTCCCAGATGCGCTGTCGCGCCTCAAAGAGGTTGCGCACCTTCAGTTGCAACTCGTAGGGGCTGAAAGGCTTGGTCAGATAGGCATCGGCCCCGATCTCCAGGCCCTCGACCCGGAAGGGCTGCCCGGTGCGGGCCGTGAGGAGGATCACCGGGATATGGCTGGTTTCCACGGCCCGCTTCAGCTCACTGCACAGACTGATCCCGTCCATGACGGGCATCATCACGTCACTGATGACCAGATCGGGAATAACGGCCTGGGCCGTTTTGAGACCGATCTCCCCGTTTTCTGCTTCCAGCACCTCAAAATACGCTTCAAAAATGCCCTTCACATAGGTCCGTACCTGGGCATTGTCCTCCACGAGCAAGAGTGTCTTGCGGGGACTGTGGCTGGCCATATCGGCCAGAGGCGAGGCCTCGGCCGGCGTCTTGGCGGCTTTTGCCAGATAGGCCTTCACATCCTCGCTATCCGCTCCCTCTGGCAGCAGGTGCTCGACCGCAAAATGGGCCTTTCCCTTCGGCAGGCTCACCCGGAAGCAGGCCCCCGGGCCGCTGGATTCTACCAGCTCGATGCGGCCCCCGTGCAACTCCACCAGCTCTTTACACAGGGCCAGACCGATGCCGGTCCCTGGTTGGGGGGCGTGGTCCGGGGCCTCCAGATGATAAAACCGCTCAAACAAATGCTCTCTGGCCGCCTCGGGCACTCCCGTGCCCGAGTCGCAGACCTCTACCCTCAAGGCGGCGTCCCCATCTGCGATCCGCAGGATAATCTGTCCCCCCGCCGGCGTAAACTTGAAGGCATTGGAGAGCAGATTGACAAAGACTTTCTCCAGTTTGTCCCGGTCAAACCAGAGCTCAAACCGCTCTGCTTCGGCCTCGAAGCGATATTCGATCTGAGCCATCCGGGCCTGCTCCTGAAAGGCGGCATGGACCTCCCGGAGAAAAGGCACCAGATTGCCCGATGCGACCTGCAAGGCACTATGGTCGTGCTCCAGGCTGCGAAAGTTCAGGAGCTGGTTCACCAGCCGTAACAAGCGTTGGGTATTCTGCCGGATGGCCTGCAGTTTCTGCTGGCTAAAGGGGGCGTCGGGGCCCCGCCGAAGCAGATCCTCAGTCGGCCCCAGGATCAGGGTCAGCGGCGTGCGAAACTCATGGGTGATGTTGGTGTAGAAGCGCAGCTTGGCCTGGTGCAGCTCCTCTTGCTTGACCATGGTGAGTTGCTCCAGCTGCAATCGGTGCCGGATCTGGACAAAGCGAAAAGCGCCCCCCACCAGGATCAAGCCCAATAGGGCATACAGGCTGTATGCCAGGGGGCTACGCCAGGGAGGCGGCAAGACCTTTACCTCCAGCATCCGCTCTTCGTGATTCCAGATGCCATCATTGTTGCCTCCCCGCAGGCGAAAGGTGTAGGTCCCTGCCTGCTGCAGGGTGTAGGTGACCTCCGCCTGTCCCTGCACATAGGTCCAGTCCTCGTCCAGCCCCTCCAGTTGATAGGCATAGTGATTGTTTTCCGGGTTGAGATAATCCAGCGCCGCAAAGCCCAGCGAAAAGGTAGCCCGGTTGTAAGGCAGCGTCAGCTGCCGGGCCTCATTGATCCCCACCTCCAGCAGGCTGTTGGCCTCGGCTGGGCGCACCAGCTGGTTGGCTGACTTGAAATGCGAAAAGACGACGGGTGGGACAAAGGTGTTGGTGCGAATGGCATCCGGGAAAAAGGAGGTAAAGCCCTGCGTCCCCCCAAAAAACATTTCCTCGGAGCGGGTGCGATAGCAGGCATGGAAGTTATATTCCAGGTTTGACAGCCCATCGGAATGGTTGTAGCTGGTAAGGCTGGCATCCCGGGGGTCGTACCTCGCCACGCCCCGGTCAGTGCTGATCCAGATTCGCCCCGAGCGATCCTGCAGCAGCCCGACGACGGTATGGCCCGGCAAGCCTTCGGCCAGGGTGAGGCGCCGCACCACCTTGTCAGACGGGTCCAGCACCAGGAGCCCGCTCTCATACGTACCCACCCACAGGCGCCCATCGGAGGTCGAAAGTAGGGAGCAAACCATGTCTCCCTCCAAGACCCGATGAAAGCGAAGCTGCCCGGAGGGTAAGCGTTCTATCCGGTCCAGGCTGGAGCTCGTGCCCACCCAATAGCGATCCCGCACATCCTTGAAAACGATCCGGCAATGGTCGTCGCTAAGCGAAAGCGAGTCGGCCGGATCGTGGCGATAGGTTTGGATGCGGCCATATTGCAGGTCCATCACACTGAGTCCCCCGCGATAGGTGGCGATCCAAAGCCGGCTGGTATCCAGCAGGAGGCCATACACATTGTCATGACCCAGTCCTGTCTCCGCCCGCCAATGCTGCCAGCGCCCGAGGCTGGGCCGGTAGAGGTTGAGGCCTCCGGCAAAGGTCCCGATCCAAAGAGAATCGCCCCGCCCTGCCAAGGCTTTGATGTTGTTGCCGCTCAGGCCACCTCGCTGCCCAGAGACATGCTGATAGTGCGTATAGGTGCCGGAGCCCCGGTCCCAATAGTTGAGTCCCCCCCCTTCAGTTCCCACCCACATATTTCCCTGCTCATCTTCCCAGAAGGCACTGATCACCCGATGGCTCAGCTCATCGGCATCGGCCCCGGGTTGATGGTGGGTGAAGCGATAGGAATCGGCATGGTGGTAGCTGATGCCGCCGTAATACGTTCCTACCCAGGCACTCCCCCTCGAATCGAAACAGATGGATCGCACCGACCCGCTGCTCAGGCTGCGGGGATTGCTCACCTCATGTTGGTAGCGAAAAAAGCGGTCGGTCGCGGCCTCATACACATTGATACCGAGAAAGGATCCCACCCATACGCGGCCTCGGGGGTCGACCTGCAGCACCCTTACATCGTTGTCACTCAACGAAAAGGGATTTTGCGGGTCATGGACCATATGCCGGGGGGACTCCCCTGGCCGCCAGATATAGAGACCGGCCTTGTAGGTCCCCAGCCACAAGTGGCCTTCCCCGTCCAGTGTCATCGTCTGGATCGGTGCCTCAGCCATCGCCCGAGTGGCGGGGTCCTCCGGCCGGGGCAGGTAGGCAGGCGCGCCCTCTGCATCCGGCCGCATTCCAAATAAGCCGGCCTCCGATCCGATCCAGATGTTTCCTTCCCCATCCTCTAGCAGCGCCCAGATGTTGAAGGCCTGGGAAGGCGGCAGGGCAGACGGCCGCGCACACCACAAAAAGGTATCGGCAGGCTCGTCGAAGCGGTAAAGCCCTCCTTCGGTCCCTACCCAAACCTGCCCGCGGCTATCGCGCAGGACAGCGTGTACCACCTCAGGGGCTTCCGCCCCGGGTCGTCGTCCGGCATGGAAAAAGAAGTTCTTGAACCGTTCGGTGCGGGGACAATAGCGGCTCAACCCTGTCCCGACCGCAATCCACAGGCGCTGGATCTGCGGATCGAAATACAGATGCCGAACTTCTCCCTTGAGCAGGCTGGTCCCTTCGGCACTGTCAGACGAGAACGTCCGGAACCGATAGCCGTCGTATCGGTTCAGGCCCTTGCGCGTCCCAAACCACATGAAACCATCGCCATCCTGCACGATGGATAGAACCAGATTCTGAGACAGCCCTTGCCGGCTGTCGAGGTGCCGAAATGCGAGGCTTTCCTGCCCGTACAGATCCAGGCACAGCCCCCCAACCCCCTGCAGAATCAGGATGAATAGTAGCAGTAGTAGATTCTTCACAAATAAAAAATACGGCTTTGCAAGCTATCTGCCAAACCTTCTCTTATCATCTGACGCGACGATGGGGTCAGGCCCTGACTGAGCGGCAAAATTCCTTTTGGGGTGCCTGTCAGAAGATTCTCCCCCCAACTTTAGATGATTCTCCCCGGCCCTACTCAGAAAATGGAGGTAGTATTGGAGAAGGCCGGTGACGTAGCGCGACGGGCCAGGCCTGTCGTCACTTCCTGGACACCTCCTTGTACCCCTACTACTCGGACATGAAGCATTCCCTTCCCCTGCTCTGCCTGATGGTCTGTTCCTGGCTTGGCTTTGCCTGCAGCTCCCCTGAGCCCTCGTATGCTCAGAGGGCTCAGGCGATCCTCGCGGATTCGGTCTTGGAAATAGCCCGGGTAAACCTGGGGCTGCGCCCGGAAACGGTAACGGCCAGCCGCTGCGTACGCAGCGCCGGAGGGGCCCATGATTTTTACTCCGAAGGGGACTATTGGTGGCCGGACTCCACGAATCCGGAGGGCCCCTATGTGCGCCGGGATGGCCTGACCAATCCCGGCAACTTCACCGCCCACCGCGAAGCGCTGATGCGCTTCAGTGAGATCATGGGCAACCTGAGCTCAGCCTTTTTGCTGACGGATGATCCGGCCTATGCCCGGGCAGCCCTGGCCCATAGCCGGGCCTGGTTTCTCACCGACAGCACCCGCATGAACCCGCATCTGCTGTATGCCCAGGCGATCAAAGGCCGGCATACCGGCCGGGGCATCGGCATCATTGATGCGATCCACTTCATGGAGGTGGTGCAGGCCCTGCGGGTGCTGGATCAACACGGCCAGGTCCCGCCCGCCGATCTGACGGGCTATCAGCAGTGGTTTGGCGACTTTCTCACCTGGCTGACGACCCATCCCTATGGTCTGGACGAAAAGGTCCACCCCAACAACCACGGGACCTGCTGGAATATGCAAGTCGCGCTGTACGCGCGCTTTACCGGCAACGAGGCCGTCCTGGACATGTGCCGCACCCACTTTTCCGAAAACCTGCTCCCCAGCCAAATGGCCGAGGACGGCAGCTTCCCGCTGGAACTGAAGCGGACCAAGCCCTATGGCTATTCGCTCTTCAACCTGGACGCCATGGTCATGAACGCGCTCATTCTCTCAGATCCGGCCCATGATCTCTGGAATGCCGAAAGTGAGGGGGGAAAGTCGATCCGGAAGGGGCTGGATTATATGCGGCCCTATGTGGCGGACAAGACCCAGTGGCCGCTGGAGCCAGATGTCATGTATTGGGACGAATGGCCGGTGGCGCATCCGGCCTTTCTGTTTGGGGCCATGGCCTATGATGCGCCGGCCTACTATGATGTGTGGGCCCCTTATGCCCACTTCCCGACCGTGTTTGAAGTAAAACGCAATCTCCCTATTCGCAATCCGCTCATCTGGCTGGAAGAACTAGAAACCTGATCTCTCCCCCTATGCGCCATGTATCCCCCTTGCTCATCGGCCTCTTCTCCCTCCTGCTGCTTTGGCCGGCCGCGCCCATCCGGGCGCAGGAGCCCGCTTTTGCCATGCGGCCCGTGGGTCCCAATCTCTTTTTGGACAAGCCCTGGGCACTCCTCTACGGCCCGGACGACTATCTGTGGGTGACGGAAAGGGCCCAGGGGAAGGTGGTGCGCGTTCATCCCGAAACGGCCCAGCGGGACGAGTTGATCCAGATCGCCGATCACGCCTCTACCGCCAGCCAGGATGGCCTGCTGGGCATGGCACTTCACCCTGATTTCCAGGAAGATAGTCCCTTTGTGTATTTGTCTTACACGCATCTGGTGCAAGGGGAGCGCGTGCAAAAGATCGTCCGGTATTCCTATAGTCTAACCGGGGACGATGGCAGCCTTTTTGGCCCTGAAACCATCCTGGATGGCCTTCCGGCCAGCAATGACCACAATTCGGGCCGGCTGCTCTTTGGCCCGGATCAAAAACTGTACTACACCATAGGCGATCAGGGAGGCAATCAAAATGCCAATTACTGCAACCCCATCCTATCCCAGGTACTCCCCAGCCAGGCCGAGGTCAACCAACAGGACTGGACCCATTACCCAGGCAAGATCCTGCGCCTCAATCCTGATGGCTCCATCCCGGCCGACAATCCGGCCTTTGGGGGCGTGCAGAGTCACATCTTCTCCATCGGGCACCGCAACCCGCAGGGCCTGGTATTTGGGCCGAATGGCCGCTTGTATTCGGATGAGCACGGCCCCAATACCGATGACGAGGTCAATCTGATCGAAGGCGGGAAAAACTACGGCTGGCCCCGGGTGGTGGGCTTTCAGGACGACCAGGCCTATGACTACTGCGACTGGTCTTCGGCCCCGGACTGCGAAAACCTGAGCTATTCCAATGGCAGTTGCCCGCCCAACGCCACCTTTCTGCCGGAAAGCAGCTTCTCGGACTCCACCTACATGGAACCGCTGTTTTCCATGTTTGCGGTGCCCGACACCTACGATTACAACAACCCGCTTTGTCAAAACAGCTGGATCTGCCGGCCCAACGTCGCCCCCGCCAGCATCGCCTACTACGGGAGCGATTCCCTGCCCGGGTGGAAAAACTCCCTCCTGATCGCCAGCCTCAAGCGCGGGCGAATCTACCGGCTCCAACTCGACAGCAGCGGTACGGCCGTGGTGGGCGACACCCTCCACCACTTCTACACCCCCAACCGCTACCGTGATATTGCGATCGCCCCTGATGGCAAGACCTTCTACATCCTGACGGGCGAGACGGGACGCACCTCCGACCTGTCTGGATTCAACATCGTTAATGCCAACAGCCTGCAGAATCCAGGCAATATCCTGGAATTTTCTCTACAGGAGGCCAGCACCTCTGTCGCAGCGCCTGTCCCACATCCGCCTTTCCGGTTGGGTCCCAATCCGGCGCACGATCGGCTCAGCCTCCACCTTCAACAGCCGGCTCCTGTCAGGCTTATGGATCAGGCGGGCAGGGTCGTTCGGGACTATTCCACGCTGGGGGCCGGTACCCATGCGTTACCCGTCCATGGCCTACCGGCAGGCTTCTATATCCTGAGCATTCAATCCCCCAGGCGCGTCTGGTACGAGCCCTTGTCTATTTATTGATTTTCGTATTCACCTACCAACCCCCACCAACATATGCCCATCCTCAAATTTGATGAAACCCCCGCCGAGCTCGTACGCCCCGGCCTGGAACGCAAAATCATCCACACAGGTGAACTGATGACGGTCGTCATCGACTTCACCGACGGCCCTTGGGAAGAACCCGAGCCTCCCCATTCGCATCCACATGTGCAGACCTCCTATGTCGCCGCCGGGGAGATCGTCTTTTATTGCGAAGGCGAACCCGATCAGCACCTGAAGGCTGGCGATATGTTTGCGGTGCCTACCGGCAAGATGCACACCGTCAAGCTCCTGACCCGGCATGTTCGCCTGGTGGACAGCTTTCATCCTCTGCGTGAAGACTTCCTTTCCTAACGCCCATCTCATGCCTGTTTTCCGGACGACCCTACTCCTGATTTTCCTTTTCCCAGCCTGGCTATCTGCCCAGGACCTCACTGCCGAGGCCGTGCGACAGGCCATCCCCCTGGAGACGCTGTCGCACCCCTATCTGCTCTTCGATGAAGCCGGCAAGGCCGAGATCCTGCGCCGTGCGCAGACGGATCCTGAGAGCCGGGACATCCTGGCTCGGCTACAGGCCGAGGCCGACATGCTCCTCTACCAACCGGTGGATCCGGAGATCCCGACCCGGCCCACCCATGTGCGGGCGGGCTGGACTGAGGCCGACCTGGAAAACGCCTACGGCCGCAAGCTCCGGAGCTACCGCGACCACGCCCAGACCCTGGCCTTCATCTACCAGATGACCGGTGATCCCAGGTATGCGCAAAAGGCCTACGCTTTTACCGAGGTCGTCTGCCGTATGCCGCTCTGGACCTTGCAGGCGCATGAATTTGAGATCATCTATAGCCGGGTCTGGCCGTGGAACGTGCCTGACCATCAGACCAACTTCAACTTTGACCTGGGCAGCGCCACCACCGGCCAGGCCCTGGCCTGGGTGTATGACTGGACCTATCCTGCCCTGTCTCAGGCCCAGCGCGACCGCATACAAGGCGCCCTGCTGGAAAAGGCCATCACGCCGGTGCGGGGAGATTACGATTTTCACTGGTGGGCGAGTTCCTACCGCTGCAACTGGACCGGCGTCTGCAACGGCGGCGTGGGCATGGTCGCTCTCGCCATGCTCAAGGATTATCCGCAGTTGGTCGATGTGGTGGCCGAGTCGCACAACCGCATTCATCGCATGATGAATGAGCTGGGGCAGGACGGAGGCTGGCAGGAGGGTGGCTCCTACTGGCGCTATGGCATGGATCGCTCTGCGCTCTTTGCCTTTGCCCTAAAACGGGCCACAAAGGGGACGTATGACCTTTTCCAACACGAGCGCCTGCGCCAGAACCCGGTCTCCTTTCCCGTCTATCTCTTTGTGCCGCCCAATCGGTCGGTCAACTTTGGCGATGCCCATGATCGTTCCATCGGGGGAACGGACTTCTTTAACCTGCTCGTTTCTGAAACCCAAAGTGCGGAAGGGGCCTGGTATCGACAGGAAGTCCTGGAATCGGGGAGGGGGATGCTGGACCTCATTTTCCCTCGTCCTCAGGTACCCCCCAAAGCGCCAGAAAGCCTTTCGCGGCATTTCCGGACCATCGACTGGTGGGTGATGCGCAGTAGCTTCACCGACCCCGGGAAGGTCACGGTCGCCGGCAAAGCCGGCCTGAATGACGATCCGCATCACGGCCACCTGGACATCGGGCACTTTATCCTCTTTTGGCGGGGAGAAGATTATCTCAAAGACTCCGGTCGCCCCTATTACGATGAGGAATATTTTGACGAAGCCCGCTGGGACTACCCCCAAGCCGGCAGCGCCGGCCATAATGTGATCATGGTCAATGGCGAGGGCCAAATCCCCGGCAAGCGCAAGGATCAGCCCTTTGATTACACCATCGGGGGGAAGGTCCTGGCTTTCAAAAGTGGGGCCGAACGTGACTACGTGCTCATGGACCCCACGCATGCCTATCCCGGCGAGGAACTGAAAAGCTGGCGCAGGCACATCAGCCTGCACAAACCGCAGGACGTGACCCTGGTCCGGGACGAGGTACAGGCTACCAGCCAAGGCGCGACCGTGAACGTACGCTACCATAGCGGGGCCGAGGTCAGCCTGCATGAAAACCTGGTATTGCTATCGGGAGAGCAGGGAACCATGGCCCTCATTCCCCTTTGCCAAGATCCCTGGCAGCTGAAGGTGGGCCAGCATGCGTACCAGCCCATCCACGGGAGCAAGCGCTTTGAGTGGCTGCCCTACTTTGATATCGAAGTGCAGGCCCAAAGCACCGAGACCGAAGTCTATTCGCTGATCCTGCCCGTCGCCGATCTGGCGGAGGCGCAGCGGATTGCGCAGACAGTTTCAAGGGACAAAAAAGGCGTGGCCGTGAAGCTGACAAATGGCCGCACGTTGAGGTTTGAGGATCTGTAGTTCCCTATCATGGGGGGTAAAAATTTAGGTCCAAGCCTAAATCATCTATCGAATCAAGCCAAGTCGATTCGTTAGCTCCCCTTGTACCGTACGGACACTGATCAGATACATGCCAGCAGGCAGGGGGTGTCCCGCAGCATCAACCCCCGACCAGGTCAGGGTGTGTTGCCCGGCGGCAAGAGGCCGCTCTGCCAGCACCCGCACCGTCCGCCCCTGCAGGTCCAGCACCGACAGATGCACAGGCGTTGCCTCTGGCAAGGTCAGTTCTATTTGGGCAAAACCTGCCGTGGGATTGGGGTAGATGGCTAGGTGGGGCCGAGCCGTTGCGAAGGGATCCGTTTCATCCAGGCTGGTAAGGAGCAAGGAATTGGGCGAAAAGGTGGACAGAAACAAACGAGGCCGGTCTTCCGGACTCAAGGCCTGACGGGAATGGTAGCTAAGGGGATACCCCCCAGATGCATCCTGCAAGCCCAGACTCAGGGTTGAGTCCCCATTCTGCCAGACGGTGCGGATGTACGCAGTCAGGTCAAACTCCAGCCAATTGTCTGCCGCAGGGGCGAGGCTCGCCCCCAGGCTGTCCCCCAAAGCGGGGCGATTGCCCCAGGTCAAGCCGGTTTCTGTCCAGTTGTCATCCGTTACTTCCCGGAGAAGTTGGCGAGGATGGGCCATGGCGTGGTCCTCGACCTTTACCTGCAAGCGGGCCTGGGCCAGGGGGGCCGCATAGCCCGACAGGTCGAACTTCAGGTAGGTGATGGCCTCCTCCTGACCGCCTCCCTGCACGAGGAGTGTTTCCTCCAGGCCAAAGTTCTGGACAGAAAACGTACCGCCCAAGGCATAGGCATCGGCTACCGGCGATACCAGAGTGGTATCAAGCTGCGGGGCAAAAACAATCTCCGGCCAAAAGGCGGAGTCAGGATATTCGCGGCTGGCGTAAGCCACCGGCAAGGTCGTCCCGCCTGCTTGCAGGCGCAGGCTGAGGATGTTGTCCCCTTCTGCCTCGGCTAAAACCTCCTCCGTGATGTCGACCTCCACCCATTTTCCCAAGGGAGGCGAGGTAAAGCTGGCCAGATCGCCATCGGCCGAGGGACGATTGTTCCAGGTAATCGAGGATTCGGACCAGTTGTCGTCTGACACACGCTGGATCTTGTGTTCAAAGATGCCGTCACGACGGATACCCCACAGCCGCAAGCTGGCTTTGTCAAAAGCCGCGGGGATGACGGACAAGTCAAACTTCAGATAGCTCTCGGCGGTGGCATTGACAGTGACGGTGGAGAAGTTGACCATCAGGCTGGTATCGCTGCCAAAGTTGGTGTTGGCAAAGCTCCCGGCCGAAACCTGGGCATCTTCCTGTGCCACAATGCGGTACATGGGCGGGCTCACCGCCGGGTCGGTCAGGGACCCTTCACCAGCCCAGGCCTCCAGCAGCTCATAGATGTTGCCAGCCAGCTGGGCCGGTATGGTGATCTGCTCGACGGCCTCTGGTCCCAGGCGATCCGCCAACTGCTGGAGGTACAAGCTCCGCGGCAACACATGGTTGCCCCATTGCTCCCAATAGCCATTCCCCTCCTGACTGGTCCCGGCACAGCCTATGCCCCAATTGCGGCTACCCAGCGGGCTCTCTACCTTGATGGTCGTGCCCGACACGTTCCAGAACAGGGTTTGGGCGCCGGCCCAACCGTGCCCTGTGCCTGAAGAACCCCGATTCTGTACCCGGGTCATCCCACCTTTGATGTTGTCAAAGAGCAAGCCCGTAGCCCAGCGGTGGTGCGGACCGATGTCGCTGTAGGTACTGGTAGCCACACAATCCAGGAAGACATTGGGACCGGCGACCCGGGAGCCCGTGACATAGTCGTGACGTCCCTCAGCGGTGTAGCACCGCTGGAAGAGGTTGCCCAGGCCATCCGAAATATTGAATGAATACCGGCGGCCGCCGGCTATCTGGGACCGCTGGTCGATCATGGCGCATTCCTGGATGGTGTTGAAATTGGATTCGTCCTCAATGCTCACACAGGCAAACCCACAATACTGGGCGGTAACCCCTTTTACCCAGGAATTCGTCACCCGGCTCAGCCTGACGGCTATCCAGACATGATCTTCATCGTCCGGAGCCGCATAGTAGGATCGTACCCGCAGATTCTCCACCCCACATTGGCTGATGCGGCCGCTGACGGTGGCGCGTGAGACCGTTCCGCCCCCGAACTGGGTTTCCATCACGTCCACAATGGGCACATCTACGGTGAGCGTATCCCCCTCAATGGCCGTAATCACCCGTTCGTGCTTGATGGCATAGCTAGCCGGAGTCCATCCGTATTGGCCCATTTCCAGGGTGTCGATCCAGAGCTGGTTAGGGGTCCGCTTGACCGAGATGAGGTCCCCCACGGAAAAGTCCTG
Source organism: Bacteroidota bacterium (assembly GCA_003696875.1). GTDB lineage: Bacteria > Bacteroidota > Bacteroidia > J057 > J057 > RFHL01. The sequence continues at coordinate 15,329 of RFHL01000332.1, forward strand.
TACATTGGCCACGGTGAGCTGTTGGGTCCCGACGGCCACATAGGGCGTCACCATGACGTCTCGGGTCGCCGCATCTTCGGTGATGCCACTGCCACTCCCGCTTATCTGGATAAAGTCATGCTGCTGCGGCAGGGATGCAAACAGCACCGTTCCTTCCGCTCCTTGCCCCTCGCCCCGTAGGACCACCCCACCGGCTTCGATGGTCAGGGAGCCATTCACTTCGTAGACGCCGCGCCGGAGCAGCACCGCCCCCCTGATTCCATTTGAATCCGGAGGCAGCGCCTCCACCTGATCAATGGCCGCCTGTATCGTCGCCCGCATATCCCCAGCCCCTGGGCTGAGGGTCACTTGCACCGGCACGTCGGGCAGTGGAACACCCCCTTTCTGATAACCGGCATACGAGAAGTCCGGGATGGTATTGAGGGCCTGGCTCTGGCCCGCCATGGCAAAGGGGACGTAGGTCAGGCGACCATTGTCCATGTAGACCAAGGCACTGCTCGGCTGGGCGGGCAGGAGAAAACAGCCGTAACCGGTCAGTTGGAAAAATCCAAAGAGGGAAACAAGGAAATACCTGTAGGGGGAGGTCATGATCAGGTGGAATTAGTCCAGGAGGCGAGGCAGCAAGATAGACCAGTCACATCCTTGCCAACCCTATTCCTGAAGGTACCTTTCATTTGACGAACAAACATCTATGAATGGGGGGAGAATCGTTTTGAGCAGGTCATTCCGCCCTGATCCCTATATGCTGGGAGAAAAAGCCTGGCCCTACGAGCAGATCGGGGGCACAGAAAAGCTCCGGGAACGCTTTGCGGGAATAATCTGGGTTGCCCACCAGCATCTGGAAGCCCCCCTGATCCAGCGCGCCTTGGATACCTCATGCCACGACGGAGGGGCGCCATTGCCGATCCAACTGCTGTATCCAGAACCGTAGGCAGCCTATGGCTTTATTCACCCAAACCCGCCCCCCCAACAAGTCCTCAGGCCATCGGGCCAAGGCACGCATACCGGCCTTGCACTGACTCATCCCATCCTGGCCGTCGGGATATCGGGTATTCCCCTACTCCCGCAACAGCCTCACCTCCCGGATCAAACAAGCCGCCGGAAAGCCGCCTGTACCCCGCAGGCGGAAGGCAATATGCCCTCCTGGCAAGGGATGTTCCTCCTGGCATTGGAACAGGGTTTCCCCGTCTACCGCCAGCCAAAGCTTGCCCCCGACTTTGCCCACCTCCAGGTCGTAATACTGGCCGGCGGCCATCACATTGGCCGCGGCCTGGGCCAGGTAGGCCGTGGAGCCCGGCTGTCTCCGCAGGAAAGGCGTAAGCCCATGCGGGGCATTTTTGTAAGCAAAAAAATAGTTTTCCTTTTCCCCCGTCCACAGCCCGATGCTGCCATCGTAGCTTTCCGGCACCGATAGCTGCTGCCCATCCCCGGGATCCGAAGCGGCCAACAAGGTCACCATGACCGTGGGAGGAGTGAGCGCCTGTACCCGGTAGCGCAAGACCAAATCGCCGGCATAGCTTTTGGGGCTGATCAGGGTAACCCCAGCCGAGGACTCGGCTTCCTCCATCAGAAGTTGGCTGCCCATGCGCCTTACTGCCCCTTGACCCCAAAAGGCCCATTGGCTCAGGTCCTCAGCGGAAAAGGGCTGCTCCGTGAGTCCATAGTCAGGCAGGACGCGCACCGTCTCATGCGGCCAGGCATCGCTGCGAAACGGAGAGGCCGGGAGGCCCGCCGCGTTGAATAAATTCATCTGATCGGTATCCGAAAAGCCGTAGCGAACCGCGACCGGCTGCGGCACCCGGGCGCTGGTAAGCACCAGCCGGTCGCCCTCCACCTTTGCCTGCGCCGGATAAAAGACCCGATCCCCGCCAGCGAGGTAGATCTCGTGCAGTTGATCGCCCTTCACCTGCAGCCCGCCTCCGGTATGCTGAAAAGACACCACCGCTCGGTTGCCATCGATGCGCAGGTGGTGAAACAGTGGTCCCGAAAAAGCTTGATTCTCATATCCATAGTCCTTGGCCAGGGCCCAGTAGGCCAGCCGCTCCCCCACCGGGCGCTTGCGCCGGGGGTGGATGTTGGTGTAGTCGCCCACATCGGCGGTGACGACCATCCCCGTCTGGGGCAGCCGCAGGGTCTGTAGCTGGGCCTCCCGGATATAGGGTCCGCCGGTGCTCCCCCGGGAGACATAATCGTAGGGGGCGAGCTGGACGAAGTAAAAGGGAAATTCATAGCCCCATTTTTGCCGCCAACCCTCAATGAGATGGGTCATGACCGCCAGGTAGGTCTCAGGCCTACCCCGGTTGCTTTCCCCCTGGTACCAGAGCGCTCCTTTGATACGGAAATGCGCCAGGGGGTGAATCATGGCATTATAGAGAATGCCCGGTGCGCGGGGCGTAGCCTGGTTGACCGCCAGCTTGGCGGTCGATGTGGCCAGTTCGGGATCTCGGGCCAGGGCATCGACCGGGGTCCAGGCCTCGGCTTGGGTGCCGCCCCAACTACTCAGGACACAGCCGACGGGCACCTGGAGACGCGCGTGCAGCGTCTGGGAGAAAAAATAGCCGATCGCAGAAAAGGAGGCCACTGCCTCTGGCGAACACACCACCCATTCGCCGATCAGGTCGTCTTGGGGTGTATGCGAGGTTCGGCGCTCCGCATGAAATAGACGAATGCTCGGGTAGTCAGCGGCTTCGATTTCTGGCTCCGCTGCTTCCACCCGGCTCAGGGGCCACTCCATATTGGACTGGCCCGAGGCCAGCCATACCTCGCCGATCAGCACATCCTCAATCACGAGGCGCTCACCCCTGCGGTCCATGACCACGATCTCATAGGGCCCGCCAGCAGCAGGAGTAGACAACTTCAGCTCCCAGTAGCCGCCTGATACCGGCGTCTGCAGGGTATCCATTCCCCAACTCCCCCACACCCGGATGTCGTCATTGGACTGGGTGCTCCACCCCCAAAACGTCACCTCTGCCTCTTGCTGCAGGACCATATGGTCCGAGAGGATGCTGGGGAGAATGATACGGGCAGACAGCAGGGAAAGCTGGCCGCAGAGGATACAGGAGAGCAAAACGGATAGCAGTCTCATAGGTCTGATCTGAAGGAGGCAGAAAAAATGGGTCAATTATTTCAAATGAGAAATGCGAAAGTTCTGGTAGCGGGCCCCGCGCGTGTACATATGCCGCAGGCCGATACGCCCCTCGGTGATGGGGGGAAAATCGCCTAGCTTCCAGTGGCAGAGGTAGGTTTGGCTGGGGTTCCGGATGTACATGAAAAAATCATCGCCCTTCTTGATCACCGTGATCTCATGAGGGACCCCGGTATCAAAGAGCCCGGTGTCGAAGTAGTCCTCGGGAATGGCGGTGCCCGCCAGGCCTTTTTCGCGCTCCGGCAGGTAGCGCCGGGCCCGGATATAGTCCTTCTCGATGGAGCCGCCGTGGGCGGCATAGCTGATGTGCAGGCTGTTCATATGCCGGAAGTACTTGCTCATGGTGGGCACCACTCGCTTATCAGCCCATTGGCTGATGTCGGCCTCGTAGCCTTCGGCTCCACTGCCCGTGGCCTGCACGTAGAGGATGTTCACCCCTCTCCGGGACGTATCCAGCCGGGTGTAGGTATAGTCGATGCGTAGGTCGCCGGCGAAGCTTTGCTTGGTCCAGAGTACGGCGTGATGGGCATCATCTTTCCACTTGGTGCCGGCATAGTAGTCCAGGCCCTGCGCGGAATGGGTCAGGGTCGCCAGTTCTCCATCCAGCGTCCACTGGTTCTGCCAATCGGAGGTGAAGGAGTCAAAAAAGACCGTCTCCCAGGGCAGCTGTTCCAGCTGCCAAAAGGTCCCCATGGACCCGAATCGCTGATTGATGGAATGCAGGCC
>RFHL01000333.1 GCA_003696875.1 Bacteroidota bacterium
CTCCAGCAGGTGCAGGGTGGTTTCGCTTTCGATCCCCCCAAAGAGGGCCGGGCCCAGCCACTGGCTGATCAGAAAGCCAAAGCTGCCTGCCCCCTCGGTGCCGGCGGCATGGGTCAGGCCGCGCAGGTACAGCACCTCATCGGCCCCATTCATCATAAAGATGAAGGTCACCAACAGAATCTCCCCGTAGAGGATCAGGTTACCATCAAGCTTGGGCCAGCCGCGCATCTCGGGCATGTGAAAGCGGGGTACCTTGAGCAGGTTGCGCCGGGCCAGGAAGACAAAGGTGGCGATAAGCGCCAGCAGGGAGAGTACCTCAATGAAGCTGATCACAAAGGTGTAAAACCCGCCCAAGGCGGGCCGGAAGATGCGGTGCGCGCCACTCAGGCCATCGACAAAAATTTCGATGAGTTCCACTTGCGTGAGGAGAAAGGCCACATAGATGAAGAGGTGCAGCAGCGCCGGCAGGGGCCGCTTGAACATCTTTTGCTGGCCAAAGGCCACCAGCAGCATATTGCGCCAGCGTGCCGCCGGCTGATCGCTGCGGTCCAGCGGCCGGCCCAGCTGTATGCTGCGCCGGATGCGCAGAATCTGCCAGGTAAAGGCCCCCAGGGCGGCCGCGGCAAGCAGGAAAAATAACAACTGGCTTAGCATATGAGATCGGACTTAAGTGACGGCAGGCGCCTCGGCTACCCGCGCATTTAGTATGCAAGCATAACAAATTCTCCCAAAAAATCCAACGCCCACCCCGGAGAAGTTTGCTGCCACTCAGGCTGTATCAGGTCGCAGCAGGCTGTAGATCAGCTCATCGTGGTAGCGTCCACCTTTCCAGATGGATTCGCGTAGATGCCCCTCCTTTACGAAGCCCAGCTTCTCCAGCACCCGGATCGAGCCGGTATTGTCCCCAAAGGGACGGGCATATATCCGGTGGAGGTCAAAGGTGGACCAGGCATAGTCCAGCAGTTGCCCGATGGCCTGAGCCATAATGCCCTGCCTCCAGTAGGGCTCGGCCAGCCAGTAGCCGATCTCGGCATTACGGGCAAAGACATCGTGCTGCGGAAAAACCCCCACCGAGCCGATCGCCTCGCCTGCCCGGTCAATGGCCCAGATCTGCCGATGATGATGGCTCTGCGTCATCTTGATGAAAGCGCGACCATCTTCCTCGTCGTAGGGATGGGGAAAGGTATTGGTCAGCCAGGCGGCGATGCGGGCATTGTTGGCGTGCTGGACCAGGGACCCGAGGTCGTCGAGGGTCCAGGGGCGTAGCGTGATGAGCGGCTGGTGCATGATGTGGGCCTGTTTCAGGCGGGGGGATGCCCGCATTCCTCCATATTACCCAATTTCCCCTAATCCCGGGTCTTTTTAGAAAAAAGTTTCCCTTGGGCTTGCTCCGCAATCCCAAAACCCCCTATATTTGCCCCCACGCCAAAAATGGCCCACCAAAGCCATCAACGCAACGGTGCGGTAGCTCAGTTGGTAGAGCAATGGACTGAAAATCCATGTGTCGGCGGTTCGATTCCGTCCCGCACCACCGCCAAGGCGCACAATCCCCTGACTGTTAATCAGTTGGGGGATTTTTGTTTCAGGGTCATGCAGGAGGTGGGCGTGTCCCCCGCTCACCGTCGGGCGGTGAGCGGGGGTCAGGCTCCTCCGGGCTCCGCGGCGCTGCGGTCCCTTCCTGCGGTCGGGACTTCCCCTCCGGATCCTTCACGCCCCGCCTCGCCACCGCCGCCGGGTACAAATAGGGAATTTCCTTATCTTTGCTTTCCCGCTATCTACCCATCCGCCTCATGCACCATTTTTCCCGATTCCTGCCGATCGCCCTGCTGCTCAGCCTGCCCATCCTGGCCCTGGGGCAGGGCATCTCCACCAAGAACATCCACGGCAGCTTCCAGACCGATGTACAGTACCTCTTCCCGGACTCCATCATCGGGGCCGCTGCGGTGGACGAGAAGGTCCTCTCCAATACCTTCCTGCAACTGACCTATCAGCAGGGCAACTTCCGCGCGGGCCTGCGCTACGAGGCCTACCTCAATCCGCTGCTCGGCTTTGACGAGCGCTACGAGGGGCAGGGCATCGCCTACCGCTTTGCGGAGTACAACTCCGAGCGGCTCGACCTCACGGTCGGCAATTTTTACGACCAGTTTGGCAATGGCATCGTCTTCCGTGCTTATCAGGAGTGGGCCCTCGGCATCGACAACTCAGTCGATGGACTACGGGTCGCCTTCCGGCCCATTAAGGGCCTGCAGATCAAAGGCGTGCTGGGCACGCAGCGTAAGTTTTTTGAGCGGAGCAATTCCCTGTTGCGCGGGGCTGACCTGGAGTTGACGATCAATGATCTCCTGCCGGCGCTGGCCGAGAGCAAGACCCGCCTCTTTCTCGGCGGTAGCGTCATGAACCGCTACCAGGCCGACGACGACGTGCGGCTCGACCTGCCCGAGAATGTCTCGGCCTTCTCGGGGCGGGCCCGCCTCATCCGGGGCGGCCTCGTGCTCGATACCGAGTACGCCTACAAGATCAACGATCCCTTCCCCCTCAACGACAACGTCTACAATCCCGGCAGTGCCCTTTTCGTCAATGCCAACTACAGCCGCAAGGGCTTTGGCCTGATTCTGGCCGCCAAGCGCATCGACAACATGGACTTCCGCTCCGAGCGGAACGTGACCCTGCAGGAGCTCACCCTCAGCTTTCTGCCCCCCATCTCCAAGCTGCATACCTACCGCCTGCCCACCCTCTATCCCTACGCCACCCAGTTCAATGGCGAGGTGGGCTTCCAGGCCAGCCTGCTCTACAACATTCCCCGCAAGACCCGGCTGGGGGGGCCGTACGGCACCCTCATCTCCGTCAATTATTCCCGGATTCATGCCCTTGACACCACCTTTGTCGACTGGGGCTACTTCAACGGCGAGCGGGTCAACTTCCTATATGAAACCCCCTATCTGGGCGACTTCGACAACGTCTATTTCCAGGACGTCAATATAGAAATCAACCGCAAGTGGAATAAGAAGTTACGGACGATCCTGACCCACATTTACCTGCGATACAACAAGGATATCATCGAGTTTGGGACGCCTACCGCAGGCTACGGCATCGTGGATGTGCAGGCCACGATCCTGGAGACCCAGTACAAGATCAACCGGAAGTTTGCCTTCCGGACAGAGGTGCAGCATATGTACACCCAGCAGGACCTGGGCAGCTGGGCGATGTTACTGGCCGAGTTGTCCATTTCGCCCAACTGGTACTTTACGGTATTTGACGAGTACAACTATGGCAACCCCGACCCCGAGAAGCGGGTTCATTATTACAACGCGTCGGTGGCCTATGCCTTTGAGGCTCATCGCATCTCCTTTTCCTACAGCCGTCAGCGGCGCGGGCTGCTCTGTGTAGGCGGTATTTGCCGCGAAGTTCCCGCTTCCAATGGCTTTGGACTTTCCATCAACAGCAGTTTCTGAATGCTCCCCAGCTATGCGCGTACGCTCCTTATTCATCCCCCTGCTTCTTCTGATTGGTGCCTGTGACGTCATCGAGGCACCCTACTTCGATCCTGAGGCCCTGGCCCAGCTGCCCGCCGATGCGCAGTGCCTCATCGAGGCCCAGCAGCAGCCGGATTTTGATCCGGCGCCCGGCAGTGTGCCCAAGCGCGTGCTTCTGGAGGAAATGACCGGCCACAAGTGCGGCAACTGTCCCCGGGCCGGGGAGATGGCCTATGACCTCACCCGGGTGCAGCACCCCGACCGGGTCTATCTGGTCTCTATCCATGCCGGTCCCCTGGCCAATTCCTCTCCCACAGCCAGCAAGTATTTTACTGACTTCACCACCGAGGAAGGCGATGCTTATTTCACCACCCTCAACCAGGCCAATGCCGTCCCGTATGGGATGATTGACCGGGTGGACCAGGGTACCAACCACAACGCCTGGCCCGGCTTTGTGGAGGCGCGTCTGCAGGAGACGCCGATCTCGGCCCTGCGCATCTTCAATTGCTATGATCCGGACAGTGGCAGCCTCGGCACCGTGGTCGACGTCAAGTACTTTGCCGACGCCCCCGCCAGCGAGCGTCTCTGTGTCTTTCTTGTAGAGGACGGCATTGTCGATTGGCAGACCGACTACTCCGCTCCCAACGGGAGCCCGGACATCCCCGACTATGTGCACCACGATGTACTGCGCGGATCTCTTAATGGCACCTGGGGCCAGCCCCTCCGCACCGACAGCAATGGCGATCCCCAGCCGGTGAAAAGCGGTGAGACCTTTACCCACAGCTACGGGTATCAGATTCCCGACCATTTTGAGGCGGCCAACTGCAAGATCGTCGCCTTCACCTATGATTTCGACACACAAGAGGTTCGGCAGGTCGAGGTGATGCCGATTGTGTTTTAGGACCCTGTCTCAATAGACCAAGCGGGCGGACAGCTAAGATGCTGCCCGCCCGCTTGCGGTTGAGAAAGACCGGAGTCAGAAGGCGTTGAAGCGGAAGGCCAGGCCCGTGGCGGGCCGGAAGGCATACTCCGCAAAATCATCTCCAAAGAGGAGGGTCGCAGTGGTGTTCCACTTGATGGAGCGGGTGATGTTGAGGCTCACCCCGGCGGTGGCGGTATAGTAGGCGAGCTCTTGCTCGTCGAGGCTCAGATCGGTGTAGCGCTGCCATCCCCGGCCGGCGCTGATCCGAAACCACTCCTTGAAGAGGATCCCGACTTCCCACTCGCGAAACTCGTGGCCGCTGGATCCGGGGTCTACGTCATCGGGCAGGCCCTGCAGCAGCAGCAGGTTGGAAAGGGCTGCATCGGGGAGGAAGCCCATGGTGCCCCAGGCGCCAATGACATTGGACCGCTTGCGGCGACCCGGCTCCAGGCGGATGCCGGCAAAGCCGGTGCCTTGCCAGCCCGTAAATTCGGGGCTGTACGTGGCATTAGCGGCTGATTCGCTGAGCAGGCCGTGGCTGTAGTGGGCGGCGCCCCCTAGCTGTATGTGCAGGCGGTTGCGGTCCCCACGGTTGCGGTTGCCACGGTCCGGACAGGATCGGGACCAGTTGGTGGTCATCTGCTGCCAATGGGTGTTGCCCTGTCGGGGCGTGTTTCGGATACAAATGGTCTGGGCCGAGAGGCTGCTGCCAGCAGCCATCAGCAAGGCGAGGAGAAAGGGTACAATCGTTCGCATCGTGGAGGAGATAGGAGGCTAAAGGAGAAAAAGGCATGGGCACCATAGCCCACATTCAGGGCGAAAGCCGCGATCTGCTCCTAACAGACTCCCCGCTGGCTCACTGGTTGCATGAGCCCACGAAGACGTTTTGGATGACCTCCTCGTCGGCGATCATCTTGTAGAAGTCCTTGTAGTACTTCAGGCTGGTACGGATAGACTTTTTGGAGAGGTAGGGCGAGCGCTTGTACAGCTCCCAGATGTCGTCCCGCACGGACTGAAAGTGGGCAAAGGTGGCGTCAAATTCCTCTCGGGAGCGGCACAGCGCCTTGAAGCGGCGGCGGCGGTAGTAGGTAGGACCATCCCCGCCGGTGAACTCGCTCTTGGTGTAGGAGGCATCGACCATGCCCGACCAGTCGAAGTCATAGGGAATGACGGCCGGCAGGCCGTCGGGGGTGGCGACGATCTCGACATTTTGCCGGTTGCGGACGCCAAAGTCCCGGTTGGCAATCATATAATTAAAGACATAGACTATCGTCAGCAGATCGCGATCCACATCTTCTTCGGTCAGGGGAATTTCTTCTCCCAGGGGTTCGCCATCCATCCGCTCAGCCAACTCCTTTTCTGACTCAATAAAGAAGCCATACTGGGTCTCGGTCGGGCGAAGCCCGGCGCTGTCGACATAGGTGATCTGGGCCATGCGTACCCGCAGGCTCCAGGGCGAGAGGAGGTTGTAGACCTTGTAAAGGTAGTACTCCCGAAAGACGGCTTCGATCTCCTGGCAATGGGTCACGAGCTTCAGCTTGCGCTGCCCGGTGAAGGGGGCGGGCAGGTCGTCTTTTTTGGAAAACTTGAAGCGCAGGGGCGGAAAGGCGCAGATGGCCGGGTCGCGCCGGTAGCGGCCGCGGGGCTTGATTTCCAGATCCTGGCTGACGAGATGCCCCTCGGCATCGGTGAAGGTAAGGGTGGCGTCCTGGTAGTCCGGGTCGGCAATGAAGTTGCCCATCAGGCGGCTGAAGTTGGCTTCCAGGGTGATCTCCAGGAGCGCGTCTTCTTCAAATAGAGGCCGGGTCTCTGGCTGAGCCTGCAGGGGCAGCCAGAACAGGCAGCTCCACAAAAGGATAAAAGCATTGCGTGTAAACATCTGAAGCTGGGGTTGGTCTTTGTTGATGGAGCACACCAGCAGGAGGCTGCCTGTAGGCGATTGACAAAGCAGATTCCCTTCCTTATTTTTTAGCTTTATCTAGCCGATCCTTCAGGAAGAATGTGCAAATCCTACCTGCCATCTCCGGATCTGAAGGTACTAAAAAACCGTAACTTCAATAGCGCCCTTCTCGTAACGGCTTATCCGTTTCGATTCGGGCCGCTGCCGGAATCTTACGGGTGATCGCACCAGCCGGTCGGTCGTACAACCGGTGCCATCGCCGCGGATGCGCTTGCCAACAATGAGCTTCTATGGGACTACAGAGTCTTCTTCGGGGAATAGGTTTTTGCGTTTTTCTGATGATGGCGGGCTTCCTGCCCGCTCAGGGTGAAGGCTTTTGGCTTGGCGGTCGCAAGTCGGTCAAAATCCCGGTGGACATCCAGCACAACATCATTCTGATCCCGGTGCAAATCAATGGCTCCTTCGAGATGAACTTCATCCTGGATACCGGGGTCAAGACCACCATCCTCACGGAGCCCTTGCTTACATCCTTTTTGGCGCTGGACTCCCTGTCCAATATTCTGGTGCGGGGATTGGGAGAGGGGCCCCCCATTGAGGCCAAGCTGGCCCGGGACGTGCGGATTTCGCTGCCTGGGGTCGCCCCTATCAAGCTCCATATGCTGGTCATGCCCGAAGGGCTCATTTCCTATTCCAGCATGTTTGGTCGGCCGGTCTACGGGATCATTGGTTACGAAATTTTCGGGCGCTTCACCGTCGAGATCAACTATCAGCAGGAATACATCCGGCTGCATGAGCCTTTTACCTACAAGCCCCGCCGCCGCTGGGGGCGGCTGCCCATTACCCTCAAGAAGGCCAAACCCTATGTGACCGCTTCCCTCTTGCTACCCGATGGAGATACCCTGCGGGAAGCCTGGCTGATGGATACCGGGGCGAGCATGGCGGTTTCTTTGCTTGACGAGGGCCTGGAGCCCCCGGATCCTTCGATTCCAGCCTTCTTGGGCCAAGGCTTGAATGGAAATGTCTACGGCCGCCTCGCCCGCTCTCCCTCTTTCCAGATCGGGGAGTATTTGCTTGAAGATGTCATTACTGGCTACCCTGACACCTCGGCCATCCCGGTTTTGCCCACCGATCACGGTTGGTACGGCAACATCGGTTCAGAGCTCATTTCCCGCTTTCATGTGGTCTTTGACTATCCCCGTAGCCAGGTCTTTCTCAAGCCCAATGGACGCTTTCGCCGGCCCTTCTCCTACAACATCAGTGGGCTGGAAGTCCTGAGTGCCGGGCATAACTTTGAGAAGTATATCATCAGTTATGTGCGGCCCGACTCCCCCGCCGATCAGGCGGGCCTCAAGGTCAATGACGAGGTCCTTGCGCTGAATGGACAGAGTGTGGATGGGCTGGAAATTGATGAGGTGTATGGGAGCCTCGTGCGGCGCAACGGCCGCAGTCTGCAAGTCAAGGTCAAGCGCAATGGCGAGGTCATCAAAACCCGCTTCAAACTGCTTACCGAACTTTGAGGGAATTTGGCTAAGTTGCTGTTCCCATCCCTCACCTACTCCCCATGGATATTTCTCTTACCCTGCTGGCCCTGCTCCAACTTTCCCTCGCCATCGTCCTCGGCGTAGGAGTCCTTTTTGGCACCTATCGGCTGGTGCGCCGCATCGTGTACCGGGGGCAGACCCCCGAACAGCCGCAGACCGCCTTCGCGGTCTTTTCCGGGGCCATCATGTTTTCGGTGGGCTATCTGGTCAGCAGTGTGCTGGAGCCCCTCCTGAGTACCTTTCGCAGCCTGAGCATCGGCAGTGCCCACCCGGGGCAGCTTTTCCTCGACTTTTGCGGATATCTGAGCCTGTTTTTGCTCATTAGCTCGGTGATCGCCCTGCTGATCAACCTGTTGGGGATTTTTCTCTTCACCCGCTTCACCCGGGACATCGACGAGCTACAGGCCATTCGGGCAAATGACCTGGCTGCTGCCATCAGTACCGGCATCATTATCCTGGTCATCACCCTTTTCGCCAAGGAGAGCGTAGTCTTCCTGCTGGAAAGCATCGTACCCTATCCTGAGGTGCCGGGTGGGGTCTTTGGGGCTTGAGGGATGGGGGGCTCACCTTCGCCCGCCAAAAGCGGCTATTGACACGTGACAGACTTGAGTGGTGGGGCATAAAGCCGTACCTTTGTGACCTATGGAAGCGGTTACAGGCACTGAGATCCAAATCCGACCGGCCGAAGAGGCCGACCACGTTGCTATTTGCCGGCTCCTCGCTCAAGCCGATGAGCTGCACATCGGGTGGCATCCCGAATACTTTCGCCTGCCCGAGGACGGGCAGCATCGTACCCTCCCTTTCCTGCGCCAGTGGATTGCCCACGAGCAATCGGACATCCTCCTCGCCATCGACGAGGCAGGCCTCGTCGGGCTGGCGATGGTCTTTATCGAGCAGCCGCTCGCCTTTCCGATCATCCGGCCCGAAGCCCGCTGGGTCACCGTCGACAACCTCGTCGTCGATGCCTCCCGCCGGCAACAGGGCATCGGCAGTCAACTGCTCCAGGCGGTGCACGCCTGGGCTCGGGAGCGGGGCGTCGGGGAGCTGCGCCTGAAGGTTTACGAACGCAACGAAGAGGCCCGGCAGTTTTATGATGCCCAGGGCTTTACGCCCCTTTCGCATGAGCTCCGACGCAAAGTGGAATAAGTCTGAAAGCTGGGAGCTGCCCGACGGGCAACTGCAGCTGCATCGGGATTGGCTGGAGGCCGGGGAGGCCCGTGCCCTTCTGGAGGCTCTGTCCAAGGAGGTCCCCTGGCAGCAGAAACCCATCCGGATCTTTGGCCGGGAGATGCTGCAACCCCGGCTGATCGCCTGGTATGGCGATCCTGAGGCGAGATACACCTATAGCGGGCTCACCTGGGAGCCTCAGCCCTGGCGGGCCGACCTGCTGGCGCTGGCGCGCCAGCTGAAGGAAGAAACCGGACATCGCTTCAACAGTGTCCTTCTCAATCTCTACCGGCACGGGCAGGACAGCATGGGCTGGCACAGCGACGATGAGCCCGAACTGGGCCCGTCCCCGCTGATCGCCTCGATCAGCCTGGGGGCCACCCGGCGCTTTGCCTTGCGGCATCGGACCCGCGCCGAGGCCCGGCTGCGGCTCGACTTGCCACATGGCAGCCTGCTGATCATGGGGGCTGGTATGCAGGCTTACTGGCAGCATGCGCTGCCCAAAACCCAGCGGCCCGTAGGGCCGCGCCTCAACCTGACTTTTCGCCTGGTCCAGCAGCCCGATGCCTGGGAGAATGAGGGTTAACGGGTTGTCAATCAGTGTGAAATTGGCCTAGGCGGCGGCGCGAAGACGCTTTGTCTCCCTTTTCCCGGTTGTTGTCTCTACGTAGATTCCCGTAGTCAAAATACCGAAATCCCCCGATGGTGCCGACTCGGCTGCCTGCCGACCTTTGAGGTGTTCGTTTCATCTTCAAAAGCAAAACAGGCATGAATCGTTTTCTAGTTTCTTTCGCGCTGGCCAGCCTGCTGGCGTTTGGCGCTTCGCTCCGAGCTCAGGACGTATCCTATAAAGTAATCGAAGAAGGCGCCCGCTTCCCCAAACTCCAAATAGGCGCCATCGTGGGGCATGCCGACATGATGTTTGACTTGCCTGACGACATCACGGCTGGTCCCGCCGCCTATGCCCGGGTGCATCTGGGGCGGCGGATCGGTTTTCAGGGGCGGTATTACCTCCCGCTCTACCAGTCCGGTCGCAATACCTTTGAAGCCGGAGGGTATCTGGCCTTTGTCAGCAAAGAGTTGGAAAGCAAAGATCGGGTGAATCTCCGGGCCTCGGGTGGGCGGGTTACCTATATCAATGTGCCCATCACCCGCATCAAGCAGAACCGGCTGCGCTATGGCATCAGCACGGTGAGTACCGATCAGCTGGGGAGCATCACCCTGGATGGCGGGGCCATGGTCCCCGAAACGCCTTACCGTACCCGTACGCAGATGTTTTATGTGGGGCTGGGCCGTTTCTTCGGCAGCTTTGTCCATATTGATGCAGGAGATTATGGCAAGAAAAAAGGCGGGATGAATTACAGCCTCTTTGTGGACGTGCTGATCCAGGGCGCTACCCTTGATGCGCAGGCTGACTACCAGGGGGCCAGTTACGACATCACCCGGGTGGGCGCGTACTCGCCGCTGGGGGCCCGGGTGGGCATTTCGGCCCAGAGCCTGGGCGGGCTTTTCCCCTTTGACATGTATGTCACCTATGGCTGGCGGCCGGGCTTTGTCGAGCAGACCAATGCTGCCCTTGAGTTTGGGGTAGGGATCCCGATCTTTAGCATCCAGTAAGAATCATGCCGGCCTGGGGCGCAGCCTCCGCGCTGGGGCGGCTCATTTTTGTGCCGCTCATGCTGGGAGCTATCCTTTGTGTATGCCTGGGCTTGTTGCTGGTGACAGAACTGATGAGCTTGCAAAAGCTATCCGCTCGCAACGCCGCCGCTCGCCGGCGCTATGCGCGCCGGGAGCGGGACCATCAAGCCTTGCGACAACAGTTTGCGGCCTGGCGGGCCGCCATCAGCGAGGAGTTACGGCAGTTGGGCCACCGACCTCCTTCTGACTAAGGGGATCTTTGAATCCTGCGGGCTAGTCAGTAGTTTGGGGCGCATGAAGCGCATGCATCTTTTTTTGCTGGTCCTGGGCCTGTGCCCGGTCTGGAGTTGGGGGCAAGTCGATGGCTATGCCTACCGGCGCATGCTCACGGGTTTGCGCACGACCGGGTATCACCGGCTGGTGCTGCCGCCGGCGGTGCTATCTCAGCTACGGCCAGGCCTGGAGGATGTACGACTGGTGCGGTTGCCGGTCGGCGACAGCCTGCCCATGCAGGAGATCCCCTATCTCATTCGCAGTCTGGCACCTGAAGCCGGGCGTGAGGCCTGCCCGGTGCGCTTGCTCCGGCAGGGCAGCAATCAGGAAGGGACCGTCGTCGTCCTGCGCCGGCTGGATGATCAGCCGGCCGACCTGATCGAGGTCGATCTGGCCGAGCGGACCTATGACCTGCGGGCCCGCCTGGAAGGCAGCGACAACCGGCTGACCTGGAAGACCCTAGGAGAAGATTTTCGCCTCATCGGCCTGGCCACCGATCAGATGACCTATCGCTATCATCGCATTGCGCTGCCGGTGCATCGCCACCGTTTTCTGCGTATCCAGCTGGATGGAGAGGTGCGGGTCGAGGATGTCAACCTCTGGGCGCAGGCGCCCGAGGAGGGGGAGCGACAGCCCTTTGACCTGCAGGACTGGCAGGTCCGCAACAATACCGAGACCAAGGTCACCGAGGTAGACGTGACCCTCAAGGCGTCCTATCCCCTCGATCAGCTGCGCCTGCAGATCGGGACGGAGCGGGACTTTTTTCGCCCCATCACCGTCAATTACCTCAAACAGGTGGTGGAGACGGATCAAGGGCAGCGCGAAATCTGGCGGGAATGGACCCAGGGTATTCTCAGCTCCCTGGAGGAGCCGGTCCTGACCGGACCGGTGGTACATACCGACCGCCTGCAGTTGCGCATACAGAACTTTGACGACCTCCCGCTGGAGGTGCAGGCGGTTTCCCTGTCCGGACCGGTCTACGAGCTTGTAGCCGATCTGGAAGCTACGGCTAGCTATGCGCTGTACTATGGCAATCCGGCGGCCACGGCTCCCCGCTATGATTTGGTCTATTTTCGGGATCGACTGCCCGATACCCCGCTGCCCGTCTCTTTGAGCGAAGAAGAGGTCCTCGGCGAGGCCGGAGAACCTGAGTCGGAGCCCGCCGAGGAGGATAGCCGCCTCACC
>RFHL01000028.1 GCA_003696875.1 Bacteroidota bacterium
ACCCCGGCCAGCTTGGCGCTATTATCCATCATGTAGTGCAGATGGGGCAGGCAGGTGCCGGTGATGTTGAACCTCTTGTGCATGGGGTAAAGATACGGATTTTTGAGGTAGGGCAGATAAACCACCAAGGTGGGAAAGGCGGAAAATCACCCTTCACCAGGCCACATGAAAGGCCCATGCGTCCGTGATAGGGGATTTTTTCGGTGGTAAGTTTGAAAGCCACAGGGGAAATACTAATTTAGGCCGGTGCGAATCTGAACTAACCCTACCGCATGGAAGCCTTTGCTTTTAGTGTAGAGAGCCTGGGCGCATCAGCCGCCTACATGATGCCCCTGCTGGTGCTCTTGCTCACCGGCCTCGTCCTCATGCTCCTCGATGCCTTTGGCATCCGCCGATCCCTCGCATGGGTCGCGGCCGTGGGCTTGGTCATCTCGGCCGTCTGGGCCTGGTCCCAAAGCGATCCCACCAGCCGGATTGTCTTTTTTGGAATGATGGAAACGGGTGGCATCGCCCCCATCGTCCATGTCTTTATCACCATGTCCGGTATCTTCAGCCTGTTTTTTGTCCACGATTACCTCAAGCGGCAGGAGCGCATGGTCTCCGATGTCTATGCCCTGCTGGTGTTTTCGGTGCTGGGCATGATCCTCATGGCCAATGCCAATGACCTCATCATCACCTTCATCGGACTGGAGACGATGTCGATGTGTCTCTACATCTTTGCCTCGCTCTTCAAGACCGAAGTCGCCTCTAATGAGGCCGGGCTGAAGTATTTCCTGCTCGGCTCCTTTGCCTCGGCCTTCCTGCTTTTTGGCATCTCCATCGTCTATGGCATGACGGGCTACACCAACCTGAGCATGCTGGCCGAGCCGGAGAGCCTCGCCCGCCTGACCGACAACCTGCCCCTCTTTTATGTGGCCGCCGGTCTGCTGCTGATCGGCTTCCTCTTCAAAGTCGCCGCCTTCCCCTTTCACAACTGGACTCCGGATGTGTACGAAGGCACCCCCACCCCCCTGGCAGGCTTCATGGCTACGGGCTCCAAACTTGCCGCCTTTGTGGCCCTGGGTGTGGTGATGAAGCGGCTGGACTTCATCGCCTATGACAAGGTGGTCACCATCCTGGCCCTCTCGGCCCTCTTTACCATGATCTACGGCAACATCGTCGCCGCCCGACAGACCAACCTCAAGCGGATGCTGGCCTACTCCAGCATTGCCCACTCGGGCTATGTGCTGCTGGGCCTCTGTGCTGCTGACATCGGCTTCAAGTCGATCATCTTCTACATGTTTATCTACACCCTGATGAATATCGGGGCCTTTGGCATGGTGGGGATGGTGGAAAGCAAGCACACCGATACCGATATGGAATCCTGGCGCGGACTGGGCCTCAAGGCCCCCTACTTCGCCGGTGGCCTGGCCATCTTTCTCTTCTCCCTGGCGGGGATTCCCCCGCTCGCCGGTTTTATGAGCAAGTATCAGGTCTTTATCTCCGCCATTCGCGAAGACCTAATCTTCCTGGCCACCGTGGGGATTCTCACCTCCGTGATCGGGGCGTATTATTACATTCGGGTGATCGTCCTGATGTTCTTCAACAGCCAAGGCAAAGAGCCGAGCTTCAACCTTTCCTTTGCCCGCCTGCCCATGGCTGGCATCGTGATCCTGGTGGCGCTGATCCTGCTCTTCGGGATCTTCCCCTCCCTGATCCTGGCGCCCATCGAAGCCGCCTTTGGCGGCGGCGTGAGCCTCACGGCCCTGCCGTAAAGATGCCCGCGAGATACAGCAAAGGCGAGACGTCCCCTGGGGGCGTCTCGCCTTCTGCTTTTCGGACTCGAAGACCCAGCTAGAGCGGAGTCCCTGCCCGGATCCAGGCGGCAATCTGCTCAATGCGGCAGGCGGGCAGCGGATCTCCCCCCTGCGGCATAGCCGCATAGCCGGTCTCATGGGCAATCGCCCCGTAGAGCGCTCCCGTCGCGGCCACCGCCGACACCTGGGCATGGGTGGTCAGGTCGATCCCGCCGGAGGGGCTGCTGCCACTGTGGCAGCCGGTGCAGTAGGTCTGCAGGATCGGCCGGATATAGCCGGTGTAGGTGACCTGGGAAGTGTCGCACCCGCCGCCCTCATCGCAGCTGAGGTCCTGTGCCCCCTGCTGAATCCAGCCTCGGATCAGCGCGATCTGTTCGGCGGTGAGCGGTGTCGCCGGAGGCGGCGGCATGATTTTGTCCGGGTCGTCCTCGGTGATGACTTCGTACAGATCTCCTTCATCAAGGTTACCAGGTACGACCTCCCCGCTCGCCATGACCTGGGCAAAGGAGGTCAGAACAATGCCTTCCTGGGCGGTGGCGGCATCATGACAGCCACTCATGGCGCAGTTGGACACGAGGATGGGCAACACATCCCGCTGGAAGTAGACAGTATCTGGATCACAAGGATGTCCCGGCAGGGTATCCGGCGGCAGGACGACCGTATCGGGCGGCTCGGTGGTGGTATCCGGTGGCTCAGTCGTGCCGGTATCTATCGGGACAATAGGGGAACCGTCTGGCCAGAAAGGCTCATGCACACAGGCATGCAGGCTCAGGAGCAATCCGAGTACGGCCAGGAGTTGGAGGAAGGGCGGGCGAGGCATCATGAGAAAGGCAACAATAATCTATTCAACAACCCAAAAAACGCGAGAAACGCCAAAGCCCCCCGTGGGGGGGCCGCATGAAGCAGAACACACACTATCGACTGAAGGTCAGCCACTCGGGCTCGACATTGTCATCGCGCAGCTCGATGCGCTGATCGTCAAGCTGCAGGATACGCCAGTCGTCGCTGAGGTCTTCCAGGTCCTTGCTTCCGGCCAGCAGAATGTCCAGGACCTCCTGCCCGTCGTCGCGTCCGCGACGCCAGCTGCCGGTCACCTTGCTACCATCAGGGAGGGTTACGGTCAGCACATCGCCCGCGTCAAAGGAAAAGCGATACCCCTGATAATGGTGAGTTTCATCGCGGTTGTGTTCTTCGTAGCGGGTCACCGTCCAACTGCCCGACGCGGTGAGCAGGGCCGTGTCTGCGGCGGGAGACAGGCTGTCTTCAGGGAGGGAAGTACAGCCGGCGAGGACAACCAGGAGCAGCAGGGAAGCAAAACGGAATACGTGCATAGCAAAACAAATTGAGGGTTTGGTAAGAATGAGCCCCGATTGGGCATACCCCAAGGAATTATTTGTCCCCAATGCTTGCAAAAAGGATGGTCGCAGCCGGGTAGCCGGACGCCCCAAGCGGGCAAAAGCCTGCTTGAGATGGTTTCCACTTTGCCAAAAGTCATTGCATGCCTCCCCAACAGGTCCGATCTTAGGCAGTCAGCCCGTTGTGTATGCCCGATTCCCCCACCTCCCGCCCTCTCATTCGCCTACAGCGCCTGATCCTGATCGCAGGGACCCTGATCTTTCTCGTCAAGATTCTGGCCTGGTACCTCACTGACTCCAACGCTATTCTCACCGATGCCGCCGAGTCGGTCATCAACGTCCTCGCCGGGGCCTTTGCCCTTTACAGCTTGTATGTTGCCGCCCGGCCCCGTGACCACAACCACCCCTATGGCCACGGCAAGATCGAGTACCTCTCTTCCGGCCTCGAAGGCATCCTCATCCTCCTCGCCGGCACCATCATGAGCGGCAAGGCCATCTACGGCTTTTTTGTCCCCCACCCCATCACCCATCTCGACCAGGGCATCTGGCTCACCCTCATCGGGGGTGGTATCAATGGCCTGATGGGGGCCTACCTCCTGCGCAAGGCCCGCCGACATCGCTCGCAGATCCTCCGCGCCGAGGGGCGTCACCTTCTCTCCGATGCCTGGTCGAGTCTTGGTCTCATCATCGGCCTAGGCCTCATCACCCTCACCGGCCTCGTCTGGCTCGACAACCTCATTGCCATCGTCTTTGGCCTCCTCATCGGCTATGCCGGCCTGCGCATCATCCGCACCGCCCTCGCCGGGGTCATGGACGAGGCCGACCTCCCCCTTATTGAGGACATCACCCGCATCCTCGCGGCTGGCCGGCAGCCTCACTGGATCGACCTCCACAACCTGCGCGTCATCCGCTATGGCGCCGCCACCCACATCGACTGCCACCTCACCCTGCCCTGGTACCTCAACCTGCACGACAGCCATCAGGCCGTCAAGGACGTCGAAGCCCTCCTCGCCCGGGAACTTCCCGGCCGGGTTGAGTGCTTCATCCACGCCGACCCCTGCCGACCGCCCTCCTGCTCCGTCTGTAGCCTCACCGGCTGCCCCCAACGACAACACCCGTTCCGGGGGGAACGGGTGTCATGGACCGTAGATAGTCTGCAACAACGGCAGCAGCACGTGCTGCCCGAGGGCTAGTTATTCTCCGGGGTCTTGGCCGGGCAGGTGCTCAGCCCAAAGGGCAGGTACAGCGGGCAGAAGCTCACCAGGCTGGTCGCCACAAAGATGATCGCCAGCACGCCCAGTACAATGGCTAGGGTGCCCGTGATTACTTCGGTAAAAAAGAGTACGCCGACCACCACGGCAATCAGCACGCGTACGATCCGGTCGATGGTTCCCATATTCTTTTTCATGTTCGCAGGATTTGGGGTGAATGAATAAGTGTTACAACACAAACATACACCCCCGCCGCCACCGCGTCAGTGACCTAAGTCACACAGGTCGATTTTTTTTCGCCCAAGTCTCCTCCTCCTCTGCTCGCAAGGGGCCGAGTCCCCCTCCGGCCACGGGGGATGAAATGAACATAAGAAACGAAAACAAAGCACCTGAACATTTTATTCCCACAAAAACGACTTCATTCTTATCACATCACAATCACCAGGACAATTAATAGGAATGGGGGGCCTCCCCACAAACAACAACCCACAAAAACAAGGATTTAATTTTGTCAAAAAACAATATTTGGACAAACCAATTTATTTTTTGACATTCACCCCCGAAGGCCCCTGACACATATTTTTAACAACCATACATTTCATGTTACCGAAATGAAAAACTATCTGTCTCTCCTCTTGCTGCTCCTGCTGGCAGGCGCGCCTGCTGCTTGGGGACAAGTTCAGTATTCCGTACGCCCCTTCTGGACCGCCTACAGCAATCCCGGATGTGATGGGCCGATTTTTGAAACGGTCAATATTGCCTATGGCACCAACTCCGTATTCTTCCGAGTAAGATACACCCTACAGCGCTATACTGGCTTCAGCAACAGTTAGATGAACGTAACCTCCTCCCCTTGGATGTCCTATGTGGGTGTAGGCTCCACCAATGCGCATACCTTCAGCATCGGGCAAACGGGCCTGTATCGAGTAGCTGCAGCGACACAGTATTCTAACAATCCTTTCGGCCCCTGGACCAATAACGGCACTTCATATTCCTCTGCACGTAACTACGCCATCAACTACTCGGCTATTGCGATGCTGGATGTCAATGGGCAGCAGGCGGGTAACAATACCCCGATCCGGCACTGTGTGGACAAGACCGGGCTGGAGCTATCTGCAGTCTGCACTGGAACGGGTGAAAACAATTCCACCTTTGGCTACCAACACCGCATCCGCATCTTCCAGGCAACTACCAGTGGATCGCCGGGGGCTATCGCCTATCA
This sequence comes from Bacteroidota bacterium, assembly GCA_003696875.1. Lineage (GTDB taxonomy): Bacteria > Bacteroidota > Bacteroidia > J057 > J057 > RFHL01. The sequence continues at coordinate 5,585 of RFHL01000028.1, forward strand.
GACAGGCTGGCAGAATGGGCCTCTACCCATCATCCAGGACTTACGGAATCTGCCAGGGCTAAATGGTGATGTACTAGGCACCACGCCCGGAGACTATATTGTAGAGGCTGCCGTACGCAACAATTGCAACACCGACAACCCCTTCTCCCGCTCCTTTTGGCTGCGCATTGAGCCTATCCCCGGCCCCTTGGCCGTAGGCTTCACCATCAATAATGGCCTGACAGGGATTCCCTGCGCTCCCACAAAGACCCTGCCCGGCTGTGCCACGGGTAATTACGCTGCCTCCCTCAACCTAAGCAACAGTACAGGACCGATTGACTGGTATCGGCTGCAAATTGTAGAAGTAAACTGTACTACGGGTATCGAAATGGATGAAGTCCACAATGAGCAATACCCTTTAAGTACCCCAATTAGCTCCCTCACGGCCATTTCCCTGAACGGCCTGGTGATCAACGGGCAGACTGGCTACTTCCTCAATAGGGCAGGTCGCTGCTACAAGCTAACCGTGACCATTGGCACTTTCTGCGCGGAAGTATCGGATTGGAGCTATTTCCAGATTGAGTGCTGCTACCGCGAAGCCAAACCGCTGGTAACCTACCAGGCCACCAGCCCACTTATAATCAGCCCCAACCCGATCGGGGATGCCTTTTTCGCGGAGTATGCCCTGCCCCCGGAAGCCCAGATCAGCCAGGGTCGCTTGTCGATCCTTGATGCCACGGGCCGGATTGTATGGCAGGAAACCCTGTCCCTAGGTGTCCCGGACAATACCCAGCGCTGGAAGGTATCCGTCCCCAGCCTACCTGCAGGGGTCTATGCCTATACCTGGGAAGCCGGCCCCTACCGCAGCGCCGGCCGGCTGCAAAAACACTAAGCCACCCCCTATTCGCCCGCCGGCCTGCGGTCCCTACCCGCCGGCGGGCATTTCTTTCCTTTCGCAGCTATCTTCTCAAACCCTATATCATGAAAACCCTTTTCTCCTTTTTCCTCCTCCTGACGGCCCTGCATACCCTGCCGGCCCAGCCGCTACCGCCCAGCGAGGCGCAAGAACGGGTCTGGCTGGGCCGGGATACCACCAACGGGGCTAGCCACGGCTTCCGGATCATGGTCGATGCCCAGTCGCGGGCCTATACCCTTGTCAATGGCGGGGGTACGGTGATCGCAGGGCAGGACCGGCAACTCATCGCCTGGGATGGACAGGGCCGGGTACGGTGGAAGCACCTCTACGGCCCGGCCGAGGCCATCTACCTTGCCGATGGGGACTTCTCCCCTGACCAGGCCATCGTGGCAGGCGGCTTCGACGCCCGGGAGGGCCGCTCTTTCCTGACCAAGGTCGATACCGAGGGCGACCTCCTCTGGCAGGCTTGGCTCCCGGTGGAATACAACGTCTGGGACCTCGCCGTCGCCGCCACCGGCGATACCTATATCACCGGATGGTACCAGGTGCCAGGCCGCCTGCTCACCGGCCTGCTGCGCTACAGCCCCGAGGGGGAGTTGCGCTGGGCGGATTTCTTTCCCAAGGATGACAGTTCCATCAATATATGCTATGCCAAGAACCTGGCCCTCAGCCCTGACGAAAGCCTCCTCGGGGTTGGTTGTTTTTGGGGGAAATTCAATGGAACCATGGTCATGCAATTCGATACCAGTGGTAACTTACGATGGCGGCAGTATGTAGAGGTGCCTAGCGATTCCCTGTTGCGGGTATATGTCAATGACTTGGTGCTGGACCAGGAGGGGAGCAGTTATCTTGCACTGTATGTAGACTCTGCCACCAACCACGCCCCCAAGGTCACCTACGACGGCAGCGTTGACGGCCGGCTGGTCAAGCTAGACCCCTCCGGGCAGCAGGTCTGGTACCGCGACTATGCCCCGCCCGCGCTGCGGGCCAACCTGTACAAGCTCGCCCTCGCCCCCGACGATGACCTCATCGTCACCGGCAACATCCTTGGCCCCCCGACTTACCGGGTGGACAGGCTGGGATACCTGGCCCGCTTTGGGCCTACCGGCGACATGCGTTGGGAAAAGACATTCGGCAGTCTCAACAGTGGCTGGCATGCTTTTCATGACCTTGAAGTCGACGACGAGGGCTTCATCTACCCCGCGGGAACCGGCAACTGTTGCATCTACGAGTACTTCAACGACAAGCCCGAACACTGTTGCACGGTTGGAGAATTGAATGACAGTCGTTGGGAATGGCTCATCTTCAAAATCAACCCCTACGGTGAGGAGGTATGGCGCATGAACGAAGGCGGCCGGGGCAGTTGGGAATTTCGTGACTGGCTCTACGACATCAAACTGGGACCAGAAGGGGATATCTTTGCCACAGGCTTTCTGCTGCAGCGGCCCCTCTCGCGCCCCGGCACCTTTGGCACCGGGCCCGTCTGGTCCACCGCCGCCGCCGGCCGCTACACCAATCCCGGCGAGACCCGCCCCCTGAGCCTGGAGGTCTTTCCCAATCCCGCCTACGAGCAGGTCACCTTTCAGGTCGGGCTGCCGGAGGAGACCGAGGCCGAGGTCAGCCTCTACGACCTGGCTGGGCGGCACATCATCACCCTCCAGCAGACCTGGCCCGCCGGACGACAACGCCTCAGCTGGCGACCGCAAAACCTCGCCGCCGGTCTCTATCTCTACCGCGTGCGCCTGGGCAGCCAGCACTACAGCGGCAAGCTCGTCTGGCGCGGCGGGTCGTGAGGGTACATGAATAAGGTACCCGCTTCCCGGTCTGTGCCCGGATGTCTCGAAATCCACCAAAGCTGGCATGGACAGGCCTCGGCCTGTCCATATTTTTCCACATTTATAGGTTACCACAGCATCCTGCACCCAATCACATACGCATCCGGATTTCATTGCGCCCCAGTGCAAGCTGCCCATCTCTCTCCAGCTTTTTGAGGATGCGCGACACCACTTCCCGGCTTGTCCCCAGTTCGCTGGCGATCTGCTGGTGGGTGAGGCTCAGCACCTGCTGCCCCAGCGCCTGCGCCTTTTCCTTCAGATAGTGCAGCAGCCGGTCGTCCAGCTTCCGAAAGGCCAACTGATCGATGGTGGAGATCAGCCCTTCGTAGCGCAGCGTGAAGAGGTCCAGGTAGTACTGCTGCAGCACCGGGAAGCGCCGGTGCCAGTCCCCCACCACTGCAGCCGGCAGCAACAGCAGTTCCGTATCGACCTCGGCCGTGGCCACCACCCGGCTCGGCTGCTCCCGCAGCGCCGCCTGAAAGGACATGATACAGCTCTCGCCCGGGCGGATGTAGTAGAGCAACAATTCCCGCTCGGTGTCGTAGCGCTCCACCTTGAGCAGCCCCTCCAGCACGATGGGCACCGCCTGCACAAAAGCCCCCTCCTGCAACAGAATGGTGCCTTCCGGCACCCGTTTCCGGATGCCCTGCGTAGAGAGCAGGCCTTTTAGTTCCGCATCGTGAAAGGGGAGCCGGGAAAAATCAGACATACCAACGGGCTTGGGGAGAGGAGAGATCAGGCCTTCAATATCGCACAATCACCCGCCCCGGTCAAGAACGGCCAGCATCTCGGCCAGCATAGCCGCCGCC
>RFHL01000334.1 GCA_003696875.1 Bacteroidota bacterium
TCATAGAGCATGCGACCGTTGGAACTCTTGCGCCCGGCCACGAATACGACCCGATCGTGGGCCTGCACGAAGAGGGGCAGCTCCTCGTCGCGATAGGCGACTTGTCGACAGATGGTGTCATGCGCCTGCACCTCGGTCCCGGCGGCCCTTAGCTGGCGGATCACGTCGTAGAAGCTGCGCTTGTGCCGGGTGGTCTGGCTGTAGAGGGTCAGCCGGGGCGGCAGGCTGGCCGGGTCCAGCTCGTCGGGCTCCAGGAAGACCGTGGCCGTGTCGTGGGTCTGCCCGCGCAGGCCCACCACCTCGGCATGCTCACGCTTGCCGTAGATGTAGATGTTTTCGCCCCGTTCGTAGGACTGCCGGATGCGGTTTTGCAGCTTGAGCACCACCGGACAGGAGGCATCGATGAGCTCAAGCTCATTGTCGATCGCGAGCCGGTAGGTCTCGGGCGGCTCGCCGTGAGCCCGGATGAGCACCTTGACCCCGCGCAGATGGCGCAGGGTTTCCCGGTCGATGATCCGCAAGCCCATGGCTTCGAGCCGGGCGACTTCCTTGTCGTTGTGCACGATGTCGCCCAGGCAGTAGAGCCGCCCCTCGGCGCGAAGGATCTCTTCGGCCATCTCGACGGCATAGACCACGCCGAAGCAGAAGCCCGAGCCAGGGTCGATGGCTACCCTGAGCTTAGGCGATGACTGAGGCCGCCGGCTGGCGCTGACGTTGGCGGGCAAGAATCCACTCATAGATGTTCACGTTCATAAGTAGCAACCACATATTGTACATGGTGTCCTCTACTGGGATGGTGCCCAGACGAATGCCGAAATTCTCCAGGTCATTGTACCAGACCACGGGCAGGGCGGTAAGCACGCCATTGACCACCAGGAAAGGGACCAGCGCGATGAGATAGGCCAACAAAAAATGCCCCAGATAGGGCGTCCGGAATACGAACAGGTTCAAAGCAATCAGCAGGGAGAGTCCGGCAAAGGTCACCAGGGTATAGAGCTGGTCCGAGAACAGCACGGCCAGGACTGGCAGGATGACCAGCAGCCCTCGAAATACCCAGGGAGCCACCTTTCGCAAAGGCTCGCCCGGCAAGTAGGCTTTTACGCAAGCGTAGATAAAGATGCAGGCGTAGGGGACGGTGAGGAAAAAGAGCCATTCGCCCAGGGGCAGGTGAAAGAGATACAGACCCGTCAGATAGTCGGGATTGAAGCCCCAGACTCCTTCGCGGGTAAACCACACATCCCAGACAATGAAGAGCGTTCCGGTGATCAACACCGCAGGCAGCAAAGCCCGCCAGCTACGCCAGAAGGCGACCTTTTTATCAAAAGAAAGGCCCAGCGGACCGGCCAGGGTGAAGATATTGATCAGGAGGTAGGTGAACATGGGGAGAAAGAGAGGTCAGAAGAGAGAAGACAGAAGTCAGAAGAGAGAAGACAGAAAGACGCGGAAACATTCATCACACCTGGGGCGAGCGCTTCCTGACGGGTCAGGCAGGCAGGACAGGTCTTTTTCGAGGTTCTCAGGTTCCAAACAAAAGGCCAGCTGGTTTTCCACCATGGGGACTAGGCCGAAGGAGACAGTTGGGCGCGGGCGGCGGCAAGTTCTTCCGCTGAAAAACGGCCGCTTTCTTCGAAAAAGCGCACAAATTCCTCCAGTTCGGTTGTCGTCAGATCCCATTGGGCATAGTGCGGCAGCAGGCGCAGCAGCGCCTGTCGATCGGCTTCGAGTTCGCGGCTCTCATTGAGCATCGCCGGCAGGTGATGCTGGATTGAGA
>RFHL01000335.1 GCA_003696875.1 Bacteroidota bacterium
GCTTTGGGGTTTTGGGGAGTTGGCTTAATATTTCTGGGAGGCATATGTCTCCACAAAGCGCGGATCGAAGCGGAGGATCAGGAAGGTGATGCCCATCAGGACGAGCATCCCGGCCATGCCTCGGGGGCTGCCGAGCAGGGGATTTTCGTCCCAAATGAAGAAGCCTGCCAGAACGTGGATGTTGTTGATCACCCCCAGGAAGGTCGCGGAGGCGTAGACGCTGCGGGCCTTGAGGGCGAGATAGGCCATGGGGAAGGAGAGGGCGACGCAGTACCCTACCAGGGCCAACAGCTCGAAAAAGTGATCGGTGGCCAAAGGCATCTCGCCCAGACCCAGGGCGAGCGGCACATTCCAGAGGCCCCAAAGCAGGCCGGTAATGAGGGCCGATCCGAGAAAGCCCAGCGAGCGGGTTTCGGTCAGGACCAGGCCGCGCCAGCCCATTTCTTCGCCCACATTGAAGAGCAGGTTGAAGGTGGCGCCAAAAAAGAGGCCGCCCAGCAGGATAATCACGGCCAGGGTCCAGACCTCTGGCGGGGTGCCGGTGACGATGGGCAGGGCATCAGTGAGGCCTTTGAAGGCCGCAAGTCCCGGTTCATAGGCGGTGGCAATCCCGTCGCTGAGCAGGATCACCCCAAATCCGGGCAGGTGGAGCACATTGCCGAGCAAGGCTACAAGAAGCACCGTCCCGGCAATTACGCCCACCGGCAGAACGAGGGTCAGCCCAATCCATCGCAGGCTGTAGTGCTTGCGGTTCCAGCCAAATTGGGAAAGGGAGCCCTGGTACAGGTACTTCTGGAGGATATAGGCTGCGGCAGCAGGTCCCCAGCAGTACAGCAGCAGGCTGAGGGTGGTACCAAAGAGGTCCCCATAGGTCGTGCCGGCGGGCAGGAGCCATTGCCCGAGATAGAAGCCGACAAGGCTGAGGCCAGTGGCCAGGAAGAAAAACAGGATGACTTTCCGCAGATTCATGGCATGGCAATGAAGAAGGGGTGAAACAGACGGGCGCTATTCTTCTAACGGAGAATCCCCGGCTGATGGTTCGCCAGGCTGGGAAGAAGGGGCCTTCTGAAAGCTGGTAGCGCGCAGCTGCTGAATCCCCTCCAGGCCAAGGGCCTGGAGGCGCGCGGTATTGTCCACAGGGATCTGGTGGATGTCTGGATGGGTCTCGGCCGCCCAACTGATGCGCTCCTCCCGCAGCAGGTGCAGCATGGGGTAGGGAGAGCGGTTGACGTAGTGGGTGGGGTCATCAGCAGGAGTCTCGGCAAACTGATAGTCAGGGTGAAAGCCCACCACCTGAAACGCCCCTTCGAGGCCGGTCTCGTACAGCAGACCGTCCACAGCCAGCAGAAAGTCGAGTTGCTCTTCCAGGCTGGTGAGGGCCCGAGGATGAATGAGAAAGCTCGTTTCGAGCGCTTCACCGTCGGTCTCGACCAGCCGCTGCAGTTCCTCGTAGAGCAGGTGGAGCAGGGTTTCGGGCGATTGCGTGTCGGTACAGCGGTAGTGGATACGTCCCAAACGAAAAGGGGCGGCGGCAAAGGGGCACAGGTTGAGCCCGATGACCACCGCCTCTATCCAGGCCTGGGTTTCTTGGATGACGACTTCCGGCTTCATAGCCGGGAAGGTACGCTTTTTTCGGCTATCGTGGAGCTACTGAACCACCACCTTGCGTACCGCGAGCGGGGTCTCGGTCCGGTAGACCGAGAGGAAGTAGATGCCCCGCTCCAGGCGGGGGAGCGTGATTTTCTGCGTTCGCCAGCCGGCTTGGCTGAGGGGCGGCAGCCCCAGGAGGGTGAGGATCTCCTTACCCCAGGCATCGCGCAAGACGAGGCGAACATACTCGTCTGGCTGCTGATAGTAGCGCACCGTGATACGATCCCGGGCTGGGTTGGGGAAGACTTCTACGAGACTTCCCACGCTCCCCGAAACGGGAACCGAAATGCCCAAGGCCGGCGACCAGGCGAGGCTGCCATCCGGGCCCTCGACCGCCACGCGATAGTTCCATCGTCCGGCCGGGACCTCATGGTCCAGGAAGCTCGTAGGCGCATTGCCGTCCAGACGGGTGACCTCGGTCCAGGCCTCCTGCCCTTGCTGGCGCTCGATGCGCCAGCCGGCGATGCCTTCCGTCTCGGCGACGGACCAGGACAGACGGGCTGCCGCCTCAGTCTCATCCCAAGTGGCGGTAAAGTTCGCCACGGTGGGAGTCAGCACGGTGTTGAATTCCATATTCATGATCCAGGGGGCATCGTTGATGCCATTGGCCTTGACGCTCTGATAGCTGCCCGCCGTGACCGGGGCATCGGGACTATGAGAGGTCACATAGAGCATGACTTTATGCTGGTCTACAAAGAGACTGCCGGAGGCGCGGGGATAGTCGTTGTAGCTGCCGCCGTACAGGATCGAATAGGGAACGTTGCCGCCCGTGGCATCCAGTACGGTGAGAAAGACGTCATACATGGCCACGAAGCTGTTGGACTCGCCGGTGGTGTAAAAGTCGGGCGACATAGTCGAGCCCAGGATATGGGCCTCATCGTTGTCGTTGACCCGGATGGCTTCGCAGAAGTCGACATTGGTGCCGCCCAGGTAGGTGCTGTAGACGAGGTTGTCCCCCTCCGGGCTGAATCGGGCCGCAAAGACGTCGCCAAAGCTGCTGGTATTGGCAAAGGCGGCAGGCTGGAAGGCGCCGGGAGTGGTGGGGAAGTTGGTCGAATAGGTGACCCCCGCGACATAGATGTCGCCATTGGGACCGATGTCTACCGACCGCATCACGTCGCTGGCCGACCCCCCGAGGTAGGTGCCACCCAGTAGCAGGCTGCCATCGGCGCTGAAGCGCGCCACGAAGCCATCTTCCTGCGTATATCCCTGCGTGAAATTGGCGCTGGACTGGTAGGCACTGTTGCTGAAGGGAAGGTTGTTGGAACCGGTATTGCCGACCACAACGGCTTCGCCCTGGTCATTGACCATGATGCCATTGCCGATGTCGTGCCCATTACCCCCAAAGAGGGTGGAGTAGGCAAATGCGCTTCCATCAGGCAAAATCTTGCTCAGGAAGAGGTCTCCCCCGCTAGAGGATTGGGTGTCGAATGCGCCTGATGTGGTGGGATAATCGGTGGACATGGTGAAGCCCGTCACGTAAGCCGAGCCATCGCTGGCTACATAGAGATCGTAGGGGTAGTCGATGTTGCTCCCGCCCAGGAAAGTGGAGTAGACCAGATTGGTCCCGAAGGGATTGAGGCGGGTGACAAAGCCCTTGACCAGACCCCCGGGGTAGGTATCCTGCAGGCTGCCAGCCGTTATGGGGTAATCGGTCGAGCTGCAAAAACCCGCAATCACTGCATGACCACTGGCGCTGATCCCGATGCCGTAAGGAAGTTCCCAACCGGTACCGCCCAGGAAGGTGAGGTATTCCAGATTGGTACCTGTGGGGTTCATCTTGGCCACCCAATTGTCGATCCCGCCGGCATACACGTCCTGGAATACGCCAGGAGTAACAGGGAAAGTCGCCGACTGGGTGTAGCCGACCATATATAAGTAGCCGCTAGCGTCACGGGTACCTGCCATTACGTAGTCGTCGGAGGTACTGGTATGGAGAAAGGTGGCCCAGTTCATGGTCACGGGATCGATGATGAGTTCCCGGTTGGGGTCATAGTTCCCCGTGAAGACGAATCCGAAGGTTTTGGCATTGAGTAAGGTATAGGCCATGGAGACATCTACCTTGAAGCCATCGACCATCTGGTAGCAGATGGGCGCATCTTCGTAGACATCGCCCCAGGGGGTATGAATGGCCAGCCGGCCATCGGGCAGGATCGAGAGTGACTCACTACCGCTTACACGCACCTGGATCAGGCCAGGATCGGCCTGAGGGGCCACGACAAAGTCGTATTTCAGCACTTCATCCGTAAGGCCAAAGTAGCGCAGGTCAATGCCGGGGTAGAGCCCTTCGTACCACAACTCGGCATAGCGGGTGACGCCCTGTACCCACTGGCTGGGGTCATTGCCCCGGAAATAGTTTACGCTGAAGGCTTGGGCTTCCCGGCCTACGAGCTGGGCGGTGGATGCCATACCTTCAAATTCCAGTCCATAGACCATGGCTTCGAAGGTCTTCTCCTCCAGGCGCGTCTTGCGCGCCACATTGTCGGGGAAGCGGCTCACCTCCAGTGGGGTCTGGTCCAGCGTGCTGCGGCCGGTCGTGACCTCGCGGATCAGCGCGATGCTGACCCCATCATCCATCCAGCGGACCTGACGGTCCCCCAGCGTGACCTGATACCGGATAGGTTGGGCAAACTGGCCCAGGTTTTCTTCGAAAAAGATGCTGCTGTCCAGCGCGGTAACACTGGGAGCTTGTGGCTTAAAAGCGGGAGAGAGAAAAAGGACAAAGAGCAAGGCGGAGAAACCCGCGTATTTCATGTTGGTGCATTTAGGACTGTAGGGTGTCACATGCAATATCCCAGGAGGCAGGCGACATACCAGCCGGGAAGTAGGGCGGCCTTTACACATGTAGCGTTAGGCTGGGAATTGATATGTGGAATGGCCTGAGCGCAGGGAAATGGTTTGATAATCATTGTATTGTAGGGTAAAAAAAACGACTGCCGCCCCAGTTGGAGCGGCAGTCGCGAGTTAGATATTTTCCTATTTGTTAATTTTGTATATTGGTAATAGTATTTCTGCTCCGGCATTACATCACCGGCAGATCTGTGCTATTCCAGTTGCACCCGGCGAAACCAGCGTCCTTCCTGAGCCGAGAGGCGCAGAGTATAGATCCCCTGGCTCAGGTTGCCCGGTAGCTGCAGGGCAATGGTATGTGCCCCACTCACCCGGCCTACGGCCTGGGTCCATACCCGCCGCCCATCGGCGGTGAAGAGGCAAAGCTGCGCATCCTGCAACAAGGGATGATTCAGCTGCACCTTTAGCTGACCGGTGGAAGGGTTGGGAAAGAGCGTAAAGGTCGCCAAGGCCCCTTCATCCCCGATTCCCATTCCGGTGATATCGATGTATTGCTCCATGGTATCGGTCCCGCAGGCGCTGTTGATGATAAGGGTGACCAGATAGCTCCCGTTTCCCCGATAGAAGTGGGTCGGATTCTCATCCGTACTCGAGTTGCCATCCCCAAAGGACCAGTGGTAGGTTTCGGCACCGGTGGAGTTGTTGTCAAACATGATCTTGTTGCGGATGGCCGCATCCCGGCGAAAGTCGAAGAGGGCGGTCGGCAGCGAGTCCTCATAGGTGATGGTCCAAGGGCCGGCGCTGGATATACAGCCGTGGGCATCGGTGACATCCACGGAGTAGGAACCGGGCATCAGGTCACTTGGAATAGAGTCGGTGTTGCCGTTGCTCCAGAGATAGGTATATGGCCAGGTACCGCCCTGCAGGGCGAGGGTGATCGAGCCATTGGCGGAGATGGGACAAGCCGCGTCGCGCGACGCGACAAAGGCGATCTCCAGGCTATCTGGCTCTGAAATGACGACCTCCACCGGCAAAGAGCAGCCCGCGCCATCGTGTACAGTGGCGGAATAAACGCCGGCTGGCAGTTCGGTCAGGTTGAGTCCGGTCGGGCCGTGCTCCCAAAGGGCAGCATAGCTGCCGGAGCCCCCGGATACGCTCAGACTGATTTGCCCTTGGGTATCGCCAAAGCAGGCATTGTCGACGGTTTGGGTACTGATCTCCATGGAGTCCGGTTCTGTCACGACAAAGGGCCCAGCACTGGCTTCGCAGCCATTGGCGTCGACCACCGTTACCGAGTAGGCACCGGCCGCGACACTGTCGAGGGTGTAGTGATGGCTACCCGTGTTCCACGTATAGTAATAAGGAGACAGGCCGTGGTTGACCAGAACACTTACCGAGCCGGAGGCCTCCCCGGCGCAAGCGGCCGGGCTGATGTTGCCCTGGATCACCTCCAGTGGACGGCTGAGGGAGAAGCGCAGCGTATCCCGGCGGAAAAGTCCGAGGGCATTGGTCACCTTGACCGTGATCATGCTATCCAGAATCGGATAGGTATAGGGGTTGGTCAGGATGATGCGTTGGGACGTATCACCGGTGGACCACAGGTGGTCCATACCGGGATTGCCGGCGTCGATGGTGTCGCCGTCACAGTAATAGCCGTCAGGCCCAAAGGGGACATTGGGGAGCGTACCCAGCGTAAAGTCGTCAAAGGCAAAGCCATCGGCATTGACCGAGCCGCCGGAGGCAAAGGCGATGCGGAAGCGCACCCTGGGCTGGTTGATGGTGATGCTAGGGAGCTTATGGGTGACAGCCACCCAGCCACCCGAACCAGAGCCCGTGGCGGCCATGCCGCTCCAGCCCTGGGGCTGGCCCCCGGGCAGACTGCCGATGTTGCCGCTGTTGTACCAGTCGGGGGCGCCAAAGTTGCCCACCCGTAGCCAGGTACCCCCGTCGTCCACGCTCACCTGCAGGACGGCTCCGTCCCAGCTGGCTTCGCTTTCCCACCAGACTTTCATCATCACCCAGATGCTGCCCCCGGCATTGGTCAGGTCAAAACAGGGACTCAGCACCCAGGAGCTTTCATAGCTGTTGTGGGAGCCCAGGCGGTTGGTGATCCAGGCCTTTTGACCTGAAGCCGCCCCCTGGATATGGGAGTTGGCGGGCGTGCCCAGCTCCCAGCTTACATTGACGCCGCCGGTGTACCAACCGTTGCTGCCACTTTCGAAGTCTTCTTTATAGGGAAAATCGGAAACCTGCCGCACATGGGTGATCTGGGCGGTGGTGGTATCGTTGGAGTGGTTGGGGTCCCCAGGGGAGTCGGCCCACGCCTTGATGCTATGGCTGCCGACGACCGTCAGGTTGGCCTGGGCGGTAAAGGTATACACGAGGGTATCTCCCGGAGGGATGCTGAAGGGAACCAATTCTGGCGCCGGCGACAGGCCGCCGTCGACGGAGAAGCGCACCTGAATGTTGCTGGCCGTGAGCTCGCCCACATTGGTCAGTTTGAGCTTGACCGGCTCCTGACCCAACCCGCAACTCTCGCCGGTCGGCGAGGAGATCTCTACCGCCCGCACATCCTGCGGCGGAATCTGAAACGGGATAAACTCATAGTATGAGTTGTCCGCATCACTGGAGCCTGCTCCCGACAGGGGCAGCTGATCGTTGCCGGCCTGCACCCCGAGCGCACCGTTTTTCTGGACCCCTACACTGGCGGTCACCCAGTTACTCGTGAGGCTACCGTACATATCGACCAGATAGATCTTGTTGGTGGTTTCCTCCAGCACGATCGCCACATACGCAAAGGAGCTGGGCCCCCACTCAAAGGAGTACCAGCGGATCCAGAGCTGCCGGTAGGGGGCGGTTCCGAATAGTTTGGTTTGGACCTGGTCATTGGTGCCGGTGGGCGGGGCCGTGGTGAAACGCTCCCAAAAACAGGCTATGGTCTTGTTGGGCAGACCATAGCTGGGGAGGTTGGTATTTTCATCCGGCGGGCTGCCCGTCTGCGGCGTGAAGGTCAGCAAGCCATTGGCCGAGACCTGATAGCTGGTGACCATCTCTCCGAAAAACTGAAAGGTGAAGGGGAGGCCTGCTGAGCCCGACCATTGGTTATTGGGGAGTCCTCCTGGCAACAGGGGCGTCCATCCGACCAGTTCGTAATCTTGTTCAGGGTTTACGCCTCCCGGATTGCCGGCGGCGCTGTGATAGCTGACGGTGTAGGAAATCTGCGCCGGCATTTGGAGCCAGATCCCCACCACGACCGCGACCAGAAAAAGCAGGCGCTTCATAACTATTCGTTAGTCGGTAATTTTTGCTGATTGCTAATTGCAAGTACTGCATTAAATCCGCCCTCCCCAAGCTAATACCGTCCTGACTCTTGCATGAAAAAGGAAAACCGGGAAGCGCACTTGCACTTCCCGGTCTTACACGAAAGGTTTTGCGATCGGGCGTCAGCCCTTTTGAAAGCTAGAAGTTGCCTTCGAGGTCTATTCCGGTTGCCAGCCGCTTGATGGCAGAGATGTAAGCCGCGATCCGCATCGAGCACTGATACGCCTCATGCGTTTCGTACACGCGGTCAAAGGCCTCAATCATGATCGGAGCCGCCTTGTCCCGGATTTCTTCTTCGGAATAATAGTGTCCCCGGCGGTTCTGTACCCATTCGAAGTAAGAAACCGTCACCCCGCCGGCATTGGCGAGGATGTCCGGGACGATGAGGACGCCTTTCTCATCCAGGATGGCATCGGCGGTGGACGATACCGGCCCATTGGCGCCTTCGACGATCAGGCGAGCCTGAACCTCCTCGGCATTGGCCTCGGTGATGACATTTTCGATCGCGGCGGGCACCAGAATGTCGACATCCATGGTAAGAAGTTCCTCATTCGTGATGCGTTCTGCCCCTCCATATCCGTCCAGAGACCCATTCTTTTTTAAAAATTTGACGGCGTCCCTTACATCAATACCGCCCTTGCGGAAATAGCCGCCGGTGTGGTCGCTGATCGCGACCACCTTGATGCCCTGATCTTCGAGCAGCTTGGCCGCCCAACTCCCCACATTCCCAAAGCCCTGTACGGCGCAGGTCGTTTGTTTCGGGTCCCAGCCCAGCTTTTCGATGGCTTTCATGGTGGTGACCATCACCCCCCAGCCGGTGGCCGGCACGCGGCCCTTGGAGCCGCCGAGGTGCAGGGGCTTACCCGTCACGACGCCGGGCGTATAGCCGTAGATGCGAGAGTACTCATGGAAGATCCAGGCCATTTCCCGGAAGCTCGTGCCCATATCAGGGGCGGGGATGTCCGAGTCTTCGCCGAAGACGTCCTTCAGGGCCCGGGTATAGGCCCGGGTGATGCGCTCCAGTTCATCGGTGCTGCGCACCTTGGGGTTGAGGGTAATCCCGCCCTTGGCGCCGCCATAGGGCAAGCCTACCAAGGCACATTTGAAGGTCATCCAGCCCGCCAGCGCCTTGACCTCGTCCAGGTCCACAAAGGGGGCAAAGCGGATCCCGCCCTTGGAGGGGCCCATGACCGTTGAGTGGATCACCCGGAAGCCTTCGAAAACCCGGGTGGTGCCGTCGTCCAGCTTGACGGGCAGGTTTACATTGATCACCCGCTCTGGGACGCCGATGATGTCCCGAAAGCGTTGGTCAAGATTGATAAGGTCGGCCGCTTGGTTGAAACGGGCCATCAAGGATGCATAAGGAGAGTTTTTCTCTGCTACCTGTGCATGTGTTGGTGCAGTGGACATAGTGGTTTGGATGCTTTCGTAGTAAAGTCTGTATGAAATTTGTGGCTCGAGCTGTCAAAATGAGGCTACCAATATGAGAAAGCCATTGAAAATTTCAAAACCTGATTATCAGTATGTTAAACCGATATTAAGGGGTGCTCGCTGTTGCGATTTTCCAAATTCATAACAGAGATAGATACGAAAATATTACCGGGACGGAGTAGAAAAGTCCATCAAATCGATCGAGCATCCCCCCATGCCCGGGGAGCAGGCTCCCTGAGTCCTTGACCTGCAGGCTGCGCTTGAACATGGACTCCACCAGATCGCCCCATTGGCTGACCACCGAAATGATGCCTGCGATCACCAGCCAGTGAAAGCCGTCTGGCGCCCAGAGCAGTTGCAGGCCCCAGCCTGCCGCGAGGCAGAAGAGGGCTCCCCCGATGGCCCCTTCCCAGGTTTTCTTGGGGCTGATGCGGGGGAAGAGCGGCCGGCGCCCCAGAAAGCGGCCAGAGAAGTACGCCATGACATCCAGAACCCACGTAAGCAACAGGATGCCCAGCGGGAGGGTATAGTCATAGCTCGCTTCGGCCCCGCCCAGGCCCAGGTGGTAAAACAGCCATAGCGGCAGATAGCAGTACACCACCCCCAGCACCAGACTGCCCAGTTGGGCGACGGGTTGGGTCAGGCTGCGGTCATAGAGGGCCAGCAAACCCAGAATCGGTAGGCTCAGCACGGCCAGCAGGCCGTAGCTAGCGCTTGGGACCGACATGAGGCCGCTCAGGTCGGCCAGGGCCAGCAGCCAGGCCAGTCCGGCCAGGGCGACCGTCGCCACGCGGTAAGAACCGCGCGCGGCGCCCACCACCCCGATAAATTCCCATAACCCGAGCAGCGACACCACGGCACTGAAAACCCAGAGCCCGTAGGGAGAAAAAATGATGGCCGGAATGACCACCGAGGCCGCAACGACGGCCGTAATCAGGCGCAAGACGAGGTTATTTTTCATAAGGCGAAAGGCTGTAAAGAGGTTGGGGGATCAGCCGCCGGAACAGGAAGAACAAAAAGGTGGCCGCTGCTAGGCTGCCCAGGACCACCGGCCAGGCCTTGCCCAGCTCTGGGTCCACATTGAGCGCGAGGGCCAGGATGTTGGTGGCGTTGAAGGCAAAATGGGCCAGGATAGAAACCCAGAGACTGCCGGAATACCATAGGAAGTAGCCGAGCAGGACCCCCAGCACCAGCCGGGAGAGGAGGCCGGTCGCCTGCAGGTGTAGCAGGCTGAAGAGTAGACCCGTGAGCCAGATGGCGCGATGCCCGCCCCAGAGCCGCATGAGTTCCCGCTGCAGCGCCCCCCGGAAAAACATCTCCTCCATCACCGCCGGTAAAGCGGCGAAGACCACGACATTGGCGAGGATAGCCAAGGTGCTGTGGTCTTCGAACACCTCCCTGAGGAGGGACTGGCTCCTCAGGGCTTGTTGTTGTAGCTCCCGTCCCAGCTCGGCTAGCGCGCCGGGCAAGTGTATATCCTCAGGCGGCAGGGCCAGGGTCAGCACGGCGGGAATGCAGCCCAGCATGATGAGCGAGGCCAGCAGGACCCAGCTTGGGCGGGGCGCCCGATCCAGATGCAGGACCGCCAGAGGCGGGCCCAGCAGACTCGCAATCAGCCAGGCGGCCAGGCCCCAGCTCAGGATCTGATGACCTGCCTGCAAGAAGCGGAAGAGGGCATGGCCAGAGGGGTGAAGGCCAAGGTCTCCCCCCAGCAGGGCCTGGACCTGCGACCAACCAAGCCCAAAGGCCAGCCCGCCTACCCAGAGGAGGAGGGGAATCAGGATCAGTTGCCCCAGGGCATAGACCAAAAAGCCCAGCATCAATGAAAAGCCGGGCCTTTGCCGGGCCTGAATTGCCAGGATCTGGAACAGGGATGTGCTGGGGTTCACAATGGCGAAGGCTAGGAGCGAAGGAAATAGGGGCTGTTTCCGGGAGCGCTCTCCCGCTTGCCTGATCTTCGTCGTAGAGAAGCCGGAACGGATGGGAAGCCGGGAAAACAGGCGGATTTTGGCGAAATAAGAACTTTTTACACAGAATACGGCGTCATTCCTATGGATTTTTCCCCCTTGGGAAATCCATTATAGTAAGGAGGAAAATAATTTGTGTATTTTTAGCGCCGAATCAAACCACCTAGTGTCTGTAGCAGATGGTAAAAATCGGAGCCATTGAGGTAGGGGATTTTCCCCTCTTGCTCGCCCCGATGGAGGATGTGAGTGACCCCCCGTTCCGGGTTCTCTGTAAAGAGTTCGGAGCAGACGTGGTGTATACCGAGTTTATCAGCTCCGAAGGGCTGATCCGGTACGCAGACAAGAGCGTCGAAAAGCTCGATATTTATGATGAAGAACGGCCGGTAGGCATCCAGATCTTTGGCCACGAGATCGAATCCATGCGGGAGAGCGCCCGTATCGTAGAACAGGCCCGGCCGGAGATTCTCGATATCAATTATGGTTGCCCCGTCAAGAAGGTGACCTGTAAGGGAGCCGGGGCGGGCATCCTGCGGCAGATTCCTACCATGGAGTCGCTGACCCGGGAGATTGTTCAGGCCACCGACCTGCCCGTGACGGTCAAGACCCGGCTCGGCTGGGACGAGCACAGCATTCGGATTCGCGAGGTGGCCCTGCGCCTGCAAGATGCCGGCATCAAGGCCCTCTCCATCCACGGCCGCACCCGCATGCAGATGTACAAAGGCGTCGCCGACTGGACCCAGATCCAGGAAGTCGCCGCAGACCCGAATATCGAGATCCCCATTTTTGGCAATGGCGACGTGGATACCCCCCAGAAGGCGCAAGAGATGCGCGATCGCTTTCCCGATGTCAAGGGCATCATGATCGGGCGCGGCGCCATCGGCAACCCCTGGATCTTCCGCGAAATCAAGCACTACCTCGCCACCGGCGAGGAATTGCCCCGGCCCACCCTGCCCGAGCGGGTGGAGGTCTGCCGGCGCCACCTCATGATGTCCGTTACCTGGAAGGGTGAGTTTCAGGCCATCCGCGAAATGCGCCGGCACTATGCCCCTTACTTTCGGGGGCTGCCCGGCTTCAAGCCCTATCGGATCAAGCTGGTTACCAGTGAAGACCTCACTGAGATCCTCGATACCTTCGATTTTATCCTCGAAACCTACGCCAAAGGGGCCGAATTGCCCGCCGAGCCTCCGGGAAGCGCCCGGATCTCGTTGCGTTCCAAACGCAAGATCAAGCACGCCCTGAACCTGAGTGTCTAATCGAAAAGCTGACTGATCCGACTTATCGTACTATACGGATGCCCGGTTTCTGATTCCCCCGGAAATTCCCTATTTTGCCCCTGCCTTCTGCCTCATTCCTATTAACGCTTCAATCCTATGAAACGCCGATTCTTGCTCCTTGTCCTGCTGGCTGGCATGACCTTGCCAGCCAGGGCACAAAGCGGTGTGGATGTAACCAAGCTCCTGGCGAACACGAAGACTTTTATCTTCGACAACAACAAAAACACCGTCAAGGGCTATATCTACGCTATTTTGGAGGAACAGACCGCTTGCTGCGGCTCTGACCGCATCTACCTGGAGGTCAAGATTGACCCTTCCGGCTATGTCCTCAAAGTATCTTCCCTAACCGGGAAAAATGACTGCTTCAAGCAGGCTGCCGCTGACATTGTGAAAAACATCCGCTGGGATGCCAGCGATTTCAGAGGCCCCAAGTCGGTCTATTTCGAGATCAAGCCGGAAATCGAATGTGTAGAAGGCCGGGATAATGGCTATGTGGCCCTGGAGATTTTCAATAATGAAAAGCTTAACCCGGCGGGTATGCAGGTCGCTGGCGGCGATCCGCAGCCAGCCAATCCCGTGACCCCACCGGCTACCGAGCCGGAGCCGGCCACCCCCCAACCCAATCCGGTTGCCTCGCAACCTGAACCGCAGACCCAGCCCGAGCCCGAACCCCAGCAGATCGCCAGTGCGGAGCCGGAGCCTTCCCGTGGTCAGCCTGAACCTGAGCCTATGCCTCAGCCCACCACGCCTCGTCCGCAGACGACCCGCCCACAGACGACCGGCGTCCCCGGTTTCATGCCTACCCGCCCCGTTACCAACCCCCAGGCAGCACCGGATGCCGAGATTGAGGAGGCCCGTCGCCGGGCCGAGGCAGAGCGGATCGCTCGGGAAGAAGAAATTCGTAAACTGCGTGAAGAAATGCAGCGGCTGCGGGAGCAGGAAGAGAAACAGCGCGAGGCACGCCTCGCTGAGGAGCGCCGCCGGCAGGAAGAGGCCCAGCAAGAGCAAGCCGAAAACATGGTCGCTCAGGCCAGCGAAGGGGGCGA
>RFHL01000336.1 GCA_003696875.1 Bacteroidota bacterium
GCCCCACAGGTCTTCGTGGATGGGCGGCCCACGACCCTAACGCTCGACCAGATTCCCGCCGACATCATCGAGTCGGTAGAGGTGATCACCAACCCCTCGGCCAAGTATGACGCCTCCGGTGGGCAAGCCGGGATCGTCAACATTGTCCTCAAAAAGGACCGCCGCATCGGCTATTATGGCGGCATCCGCGCGGGGGTCGATACCCGCGGAGGCTTCAATGCCGGCGGCAACGTCAATATCCGCGAAGGCGATGTCAACACCTTTATCAGCGCCAACCTGAATCAGTTTGCCAACCAGGGGACTGGCGTCACGGAACGCGAAAACTTCTTCGGCGATCCGCGCACCAGCCTGGTGCAGCGCGACACCAGCCGCTTTGTGGGGCAGTTTGCCAATGTGCGCGCCGGCGTAGACTGGTTTGTCAACAACCGCAACACGATCACCTTCTCGGGTTCCTTTACCCGGGGGCAGTTTCGGCCTACCAACCGACTCTTCACCCATACCGATTCGCTCTTCGAGGGCTATACCTCCTTCAGCGAGTCGATTCGTGAGTCGGAGTCCGAGCGGATGTTCCGCAACCTCGGGGCCTCGGTGCTTTTCAAACACCTCTTTCCCAAAGATGGCATGGAGTGGACCGCCGACATCAACTACAACCGGGTAAATGTCGAAGGCGAAGGTAGCTTCCAGACTCAGTTTCTAAACAATTCCTTTTCCAGCCGCGAACAGCAGCTGAGCAACGGGGGAACTCACTTTGTGACGGCTCAGACCGACTTTGTCAATCCCATCACTGACAAGATCAAGCTGGAGATGGGCGCCCGCGCCGCCATCCGTCGCTTTGACAACAATACCTACAACTACCTCTTCGATGCAGGCGTGAACGACTTCGTCTACATTCCTACTTTTTTTGACGAATACCAGTACACCGACGCCGTCTACGCCGCCTACGGGACCTTCTCGCACCAGTTTGCCAAGTGGGGCTATCAGGCCGGCCTCCGGGTCGAGAGCAGCCAGTACGATGGGGTGCTGGGACAAACCGGGGAAACCTTTGACAATGACTTCCCCTTCAGTGTCTTCCCGAGCCTTTTTGTCACCCGCAAAATCGACGAGACCGACAACCTGCAGTTCTCCTATTCCCGGCGCATCAACCGGCCCAACTTCTTCCAGTTGATGCCCTTCGTGGATTTTTCCGACTCCCTCAACCTGCGTCGGGGCAATCCAGACCTGCTGCCCGAGTTTACCAACTCCCTGGAAGTTACCTACCAGAATATCCTCAACAAAAACCACGACATTCTGGTCTCGGCTTACTTCAAGCAAGCCGATAACCTGATCACCTCCTACCTTACTACCGAGTATTTCGAGCAGTTTGGCCGGGACGTGGTGATGGCTTCTTACGCCAATTCGGCCCAGAGCATGGCCTACGGGGTGGAATTCACGATGCGCAACACCTTTCTGGAAATCTTTGAGCTTACCTCCAATGTAAACCTGTACAATTCCCGGGTGGATGCCTCCAACGTGGAAGCCGACCTCGTGAATGATCAGTTTACCTGGTTTGTGAAGGAAAACCTGAATGTGCGCCTCCCCGGCAAGATTCGCTTGCAGGTGATCGGAGAGTACCGCAGCCGCACCGCCTTCTCGGTCGGTGGGGGCGGTCGCTTCGGCGGCTGGCGCGGGGTGTCCAACACCGCCCAGGGCTACACCATTCCGGTCTGGTTTGTGGATGTGGCCTTGCGCAAGGACTTCTTCAACCGCAAGCTGAATGTCACCCTCGGGATGAACGACATCTTCCGCAGCCGCATCAACGGCAGCTACAGCGAGTCGGCCTTCTTTATCCAGGAGTCCAGCAGCCTTCGCAACCCGCAGATTGTCCGGTTTAACCTGGCCTACAACTTCGGTAAGCCCGACATGTCGCTCTTCAAGCGCAAAAACAACCGGGTTAACATGGAAGGAATGGACATGATGTAAACCCTCTCGGCCCCGAGAGGGCTGCGAGCCAAGATAGTAGTGTTAGAGGTACGTGAACCTCTACATCCGGCGGAAGCCAGGGCCAGTTGGCCTTGGCTTTCCGTATTTAGGGGGTTGCTTAAGTAACTGAAAATCATAGCTTTTTGTGAGGAAAGTTGAGTGAGTATTATTTTTTTGTGTGATTTTCACACAAAAAATGAATCCCTGCAGAAGGGCCTGCGTATGAATTTGTGTATGAATCACACAAATTATGCTTTCACCTCAAAGACAACGCTATGCTAGGCATTCGCTACATCCGCTTCGATGCGATGGATTTCGTCATGCATTACCGCCGGGGCCGCTTGGTGCGGTCGGGGAGGGGACTGGCCTTTTTCTACTTTGCGCCGCAAACCTCGATCGTGGCCATCCCGGCCGGGAGCCGGGACCTGCCCTTTATTTTCGAAGAGACCACCGCCGACTTTCAGCCGGTGAGCTTGCAAGGACAACTGACCTTCAAGGTCGAGGACCCGGCCCGGCTGGCCGATCAGCTCGACTTCACGGTCGATGCGGCCAAGCAATATCGGACCGACGACTTCGAAAAGTTGCCGCAGCGGCTGGTCAACGAAGCGCAGACGGCGGCAGCGGGGATCATCCACCGCCTGGACCTGCGCAAGGCGCTGCGCACCCTGCCGGAGATTGAGCGGGAAATCCAGACCCATCTGCAGCGGTCTGCCGTGGTCGAGATGCTGGGCATCCGGATTCAGGGCGTACAGGTCCTGGCCCTGCGGCCCAATCCCGATATGGCCCGCGCCCTGGAGGCCGCCACCCGCGAGGCCCTGCAGCAGGAGGCCGATCAGGCCGTGTACGAGCGCCGAAACTTTGCCCTGGAGCAGGAGCGCCGCCTGCGCGAGAGCGAACTGAGTACTGAGATTGCCGTGGAGGAAAAGCAGAAGCAGATCGCCGAAAAGCGGATGGAGACGGAGGCCGTGAAGCAAGAAAACGCCCATCGGCTGCGGCAGATGGAACTGCAATCCGGGATTACCCTGGAAAAGGAGCGGCGGGAGCTCATCACCCTCGAAGCCGAAAACGAACGCGCCCAGGCCGATACCCGGCGCTACGTGAGCGAGGCCATGCTCGCCCCTTACGCGAGCATGGACTGGAAAAAGCTCATGGCCCTCAAGGGGGAGGGCCTGGACAGCAGTGGACAGATCGCCCTCGCCTTTCGCGAGCTGGCCGAGAATGCCTCTCGCATCGGTAACCTCAACATCAGCCCTGAGTTGCTGGATGCGCTCACCCAACCGCGGCGCAAGCCGCGGGCGTGAGCCCCCGCGAACAGGCACCAAGTCCTTCTCTTTTCTGATTTCTCTCCTCTGACAGCCCCGCGATCTGACTTCTCCCCTATGCCCATCGAACAAATCATCCTCGTGCGGGACGAGACCCGCCTGGAGCGGCTGGTGGCCCGCTTCAACACCCGCCTGCAGGCCCGCTTTTATCTGGAGCGGGCAGGCGAAGACTATGCGAGCTATGAAGCTGAGCATGAGCAGTTTCACCGGGCGCTGGGCCAGGTGCAGCGCCTACTGGCGCGGCGCATCCGCTACCGCACCCTCATGCGGGCCCATGTGCCCGCCTTTCTCTTCGCACCCGGGCAGCTGGTGCTGGTATTGGGGCAGGATGGGCTCGTCGCCAATGTGGCCAAGTATGCCGGGGATTGCCCCATCCTGGGGATCAACCCCGATCCTGCCCGCTACGATGGCGTGTTGCTGCCCTTTGCGGTTGAGGAGAGCAAGGAGGCCCTGGAGCGGGCGCTGTCCGGGGACCTGATGACGCGGGCGGTGAGCCTGGCCGAGGTACGCCTGCGGGATGGACAGCGCTTGCTGGCCTTCAATGACCTCTTTATCGGGCCGGAGGTGCACATCTCGGCGCGATACCAGCTACGCTACCGGGGCCAGCAGGAAGATCAGTCGTCCAGCGGGATTTTGGTGGCAACGGGAGCCGGGGCTACGGGCTGGCTAAGCTCTATGTACCACATGGTACGAGGCCTGCAGGGCGGCACGGCTCCCGCGGCGGCCCCGCCGCCGATGGACTGGGAGAGCCGGGCGCTCTACTTTGTGGTGCGCGAGCCCTTTCTGAGCCGCACCTCGGGGGTATCGCTCACCGCCGGCCCGCTGGGGCCGGAGGAGGGGCTGGAGGTGGCCTCGCGTATGCCGCGGCGAGGCGTGATCTTCTCGGACGGGATCGTCGAGGATTACCTCGCCTTCAATGCCGGGGCCGTGGCCCGGGTAGGCCTGGCACCGGAGCAGGCGCGGCTGCTGGTAGGCTAGGGGCGCAAAGGTGAGAGGCTTTTTGGAGCAACGGGAAGCCGGGACCTATCTTTGCCGGAAAAATAATCCTCATGTTCAGGAAACTGCTCGGCCTGGCCCCGCAACCCACTCCGGAAGGGGCATACACCCCTTCTCCCTTTTCCCTCAAGCTGGCGACCTCGCCGGAAACCAACTACACAGAAGAAAGCTATCCCCCTCTGCCGCCAGGGCAGCAGCCCCGCATTCTGATGGTCTGCACCGAGGAACAACACCTCGTCATGGCAAACGGCAAGAAGTTCTCCACGGGCAATCATCCCGTGGAGATGCTGGTGCCCATGCTGCACTTTGAGCGGGCAGGGTTGGGGGTGGAGGTCTTCACCCTCACAGGGCGACCGGCCCAGATCGAGCATTGGGCGATGCCCAAGAAGGATGAGCGGGTCCTGGCGATCTACGCCAGGTATGAAGCGCAATTTTCCCGACCTCGCAGCCTCGCCGAGTATGTGGCCCAGGGGATGCCAGAGGGGGATTTTGTGGCGGTCTTTATCCCCGGGGGGCATGGGGCCATGCTGGGCCTGCCGGAGAGCCGGGACCTGTGCCAGCTGCTGCATGCGGCGGCGGCGCGCGATTGGTTTGTGCTCTCGATCTGCCACGGCCCGGCGGCCTTACTGGCCGCCGAGGAAGCCGGCAAGCCGGAGACCTTTCTGTATCGGGGCTACAAGATGGCCGCTTTTCCTGATGCGGTGGACCGGCAGACGCCCCTGATCGGCTACATGCCGGGGTATCTGACCTGGCAATTTGGCCGGGAGCTGCAGCAGCGGGGGGTAACCCTGGTCAACAAAAAAGCGGACAAGACCTGTCAGGTGGA
>RFHL01000337.1 GCA_003696875.1 Bacteroidota bacterium
GGGTGGAGGGGTACGTGCAGCCGGTGGTAGTGGCGGCAGATCCGGATACGGTGGCCCCGCCGGTCTGGCGGGGGGTAGGGGAGATGCGGGGTGGCGTGCTGGTGGAGGGCCCCAAGGATTTTGGAGAAAAGAATGTTTTTCCGCTGCGCGATCAGCAGCGGATGCTGCGGGCGGTGCTGTTTCCGGAGACCGTGCCCGCCGAGCAGGGCTTTGACCTGCGGCCAGAGGATCGTCGCTTTGTGTGGCAGTATCTGTCGCAATGGCCGCGGGAGACGCGCTACCCGGCCTACGATGAGGCGCACTACTACGACGGCTACGTCAAGTTTTTTGTCTACGGAGACACCACCGCCCGGGCCGAGCCGGGCGTTCGGATTTTCAATAAGGTGGGCCTGGCCTACGGCTACATGACCGACAATGCCTACATCGTAGATCTGGCCCATGGCGTGGAGTTCTTGCTTTCGGCAACCCTCTTGGTCAACGAAAACGGGGTTTTCAATGACGATACCTACGAGTATGAGGAAATCGGTTTCCCTTTCCTGGCGGAGCTGGGGCGGGTGCTGCTGGATTATGAGCGGCGTCGGCCGCGGGTATATCCGGCCGGCCTGGAGGATTTTCGACTGGAATACGGGGAGTAGGATGGGGCAGGAGGTAATGAGTCTCGCCTCTCAATATCTCGCTTCTCGGCTCTAATCGGGACGGGATGAACAGGATTAGGTGGATCGGGAAGTGGCTTGTTTGACTTCTCGCCTCTCGCCTCCGAAAAAGCGGTTCAGAACATATGATTGCCCCCGCTCCGACCTTACAAGAAAGTGAGAAATTTTCTCTAATTTCCGGGCACCCAACCTTGGCTTTCTATGCGTATCTGTTTGTTGCTCTTTCTGTTGAGTGGAGCCTTGTCCGGATGGGGGCAAAATGGCACCTCTCACCCGCACTTGCGGGTGGAAGCCCTCCCCGGCGACGGGGTCCTGCGCCTGCTGGACCGCTACCAGCTCCGGACCCCCTGCAATGAATCCTATTTCTATCAAATCAACAGCCTGCGCAAAGGCGCAGGTCTGCATGAAGGCCGCAGTTACCAGCTACCGGTCTACGTCTACACCTACAACGGCCGCAGCATCCGTTCCACCACCGGGATCAATGACCGCCCCTGGGCGGAGAAAGTCCAGCTTTTCAACGAAATCATGCATCGCAGCGGCCTCAAGGCCGCCGATTATCGCGACGATAAGGTGCTCTGGGTGCCTTATCACCAGATCTACTGCCCTGATCAGGACATCCCGTTGATCGAGCCGGGGGTGGCCGAGGTGGTGCCTGGCGGGACAAATCTGCCCGGCACACGGGTGTCCCAGGTGACCGATGATGGGGTGCCGCTGCGGGGCATCTACAAGATTTTTGGCGAAGAATACGCCCGGGTGCCCCTGGAGGGCACCCAGCTGAGCGGCAAGGTCTTTTATGTCGTCTCGGGCCACGGCGGCCCCGACCCGGGGGCCGTGGGCACCTATGGGGCCTTTAGCCTCTGCGAAGATGAATATGCCTATGATGTCGGCCTGCGCCTGGCCCGCAACCTGCTGGCCTATGGGGCGACGGTTTATCTCATCACCCGCGATCCGGATGACGGCATCCGTGGAGGGGAGATTCTCCCCTGCGACAAAGACGAGACCTGCTGGGTCGAGCAGGAGATGCCCGTCAACCAGTCGATGCGTCTCACGCAGCGCTCCGAGGCCGTCAATGCCCTCTACCGTAAAAACCGCTCCCAAGGCGTAAGCTATCAGCGCCTGGTGGTGCTGCACATCGACTCCAACAGCAAGAAGACCTCGGTAGATATGTTTTTTTACCATCGCATCGGCGATGCCGAGAGCGAGCGCTTTGCCAACCGGATCAAGGAGACGGTGCGGTTGAAGTACGACGAGTACCGCAAGGGCCGCGGCTATACCGGCACCGTTTCCAGTCGCGACCTGCACATGCTGCGCGAGACCGAGCCCGTGGCCGTTTTTGCCGAGCTCGGCAACATCCGGAACCGCAACGATCAGGCGCGTTTTGTGATCGAAGGCAACCGCCAACTCGTGGCCAACTGGCTCTTCGAGGGGCTCCTCTACGACGCGCTTCAGGAAAACTAGACCGTAACCAGATTCTAGGCTGACCCAAATGGCCCCGCTTCCCGGCTTGATCCGGTGAAGCGGAGCTTTTTTGTAGGGCAGTATGAGGGCGTGACCCCCCAGAACCCGGAACCTCGAACCCGGAACCTTCGGTAAAAAAGTCCGGATTTTCATCCGGACGTCCAGATCTATACTCCCGCACGATTCCCGTTTGCCGGTCGCGCACCTTTGTGCGGCCGGCTATGTTCGCTGGCATTCATCAGAACCGTTTCATTTCACATCAACTCATTTCCTTTCACCTCCCAATTTTATCTGTTATGAAAAAGTCACTCATCCTTCTCCTCTTCGTGGCCCTGGCCACCAGCCTCTCCGCTCAGAAGCGCGTCCTCTTCCAGGACGCCAAGGTGAGCGCCTACAGCAGCGTTTTCATCAAGACCACCAATCTGATGAACCAGTACAATCCCCTCGTCGGGGGGATGGGCGCCGTGGTCTTTGACGACCGCTTTGCCATTGGGGCCTTCGGCAATGGCATGCTCGGCCAGATCGAGTTCACCGGCACCAAGCTCGAAAACTCGGGCGATGCCCGCTTGTCTACCAGCTTTGGGTACGGAGGCCTCGTGATGGAGTACATCCTCTGGAGCGACAAGGCCATCCACCTGAGTGTGCCGGTGCAACTGGGCCTGGGTCGCGTGGGCATTGACCTCGTCGAGACGGGGCAGGAACTGGAAGCCTCCCGGATGATCATCCTGGAGCCTCGCCTCAACTTGGAGGCGAACCTCAGCCAGCAGATCACCCTCGCCGCCAATGCCGGCTACCGGCTGACTGATGTCAAGGACATCTATAACCTGACCGACAAGAACCTGTCCGGTTTCAACTTTGGCCTGCAACTGAAGATCCACATGGACGGCGACCGCTAGGTGCATTTTGTTCCCAATTTTTGCCGCTGATGGACCTTTCGGCCCGTCGGCGGCTTTGGGGGTTTGAGGTGGCATGTCCGGTTTCTTCTCATTTTCCGGAGCTTTCTCTATTTTGAGGGCAGAATCGCACCTTCTCCCTAAGCCTGCCCGCATGTCTGGTCCCGATGCTGCCAAGTCCATCGCTGTCCTGCCTTTTCTCAATCTGAGTGCTGACCCGGAAAATGAGTACTTCAGCGATGGCATCACCGAGGAGATCATCAACGCGCTCACCCGCGTCGCTGGACTCAAGGTCATCGCCCGCACCAGCTCCTTTGCCTTCAAGGGCAGGCGGGTAGACATCCGGGATGCAGGGCAGCAGCTGGGCGTACAGACTATTTTGGAGGGCAGCGTCCGCAAGGCAGGGCAGCGGGTGCGGATCACCGCCCAGTTGATCGACGCCGGCGATGGTACGCATTACTGGTCCCACAATTTCGACCGCGAATTGGATGATATTTTTGCGCTACAGGACGAAGTAAGCCTGCTGATCGCCGATCAGGTGCGGGAAAATTTTGGCCATCTCGAAATAGGTGAGCACCTGGTGGAGGCACCCACCGACAGTGTTCAGGCCTACGAGTATTTCCTTAAAGGTCGTTTCTTTCAGCTCAAGTGGACGCCCGCAGGCATGACCGAGGCTACGCGCTGGTATAATGCCGCGATTGCGGCCGACCCGGGCTTTGCCCGGGCTTACTATGGCAACCTCCAGACCTATGGCCTGCTGGCCATGTGGGGCTATATGGACC
>RFHL01000338.1 GCA_003696875.1 Bacteroidota bacterium
CCGTAACCCAGGCCATGAGCCCGGCCTGGGTTACGGTCGCCTGCGCCTGCAGAGCCTCAATAACCTCCCGGGCCCGTTCGGGCACGGGGGCGTTCTTGGCATCATGCCGGGCCTTGAGCGTCGGGATATCTACCTGAGCCGTCAGCAGAATGTCTACTGCCAGCCAGCTATCGGGCTGTGCCTGGATGGTGGTGACCAACTCGGGACGGATCTTTTCGGCTTGGGCGAAAAGAGAACTGGCGCCGAAGAGCAGCAGGAGGAGCAGAAACCATCGACGCGGAAACAGGGGACGATTGGGCAAAGTCATGCCCCAATATCCGG
Source organism: Bacteroidota bacterium (assembly GCA_003696875.1). Lineage (GTDB taxonomy): Bacteria > Bacteroidota > Bacteroidia > J057 > J057 > RFHL01. The sequence goes on from RFHL01000338.1 coordinate 322, forward strand.
ATTTTCCTCGGGATTTGGGGGCTTGATGAGGAGAAGAACTTGGGCAGCCCCCGCCTTTTTCCCTATCTTCATGGATATGAATGATTCTGCTTCAAGCGCTATCCAAATGAATAAATCTTTCTGGCTCTTCATCTTTACGGTTACCATCCTGGCTCTGGGAACATTTAGTCTGGTGCAGACACGCCGCTTGCAGGCCCGTGAAGACCAGATCGATACCCTGCTCCAACTGAACAACGGCTATGCCAGCCTCCTGAATGAGGTGTTTTCCGGCCAGGCTGTGGGCCCCGATCTGATGCAACGCTTGTCAGGCGACTTCGAGGTGGAACCCTTCGAGGGGGAGGGGGGATATCAGGGGTACCTGCTCAGCCCGCGACAAGCCCCCCTGGCGACGGTGCCGCAGAGTCGGGTCCTCGAAATACAGCTCAGCCCGGAGGGCCACCTGCATCGGGTGGGCGTCTACAAACCCTGACGATATCAGGAAGCGAGTTCGCGTTCGCGCCGCTTGTTGACCCGCCGCGAGATGACGATGCTGATCTCATAGAGCAGCATCAGCGGCATGAAGATCAGGATCATGGTCCCAGGATCGGGCGGCGTCAGAATGGCCGACAGGATCAGCAGTACCACCACGGCATGGCGGCGGTAGCTCTTCATAAACTGGGGCGTGAGCAGGCCTATCTTGGAGAGATAGTAGGCGATGACCGGCATTTCAAAGAGTATACCGCCCGCGAGGGCCACCTGCGTGACCATGCCCACCACGTTGCCAAAGCGCCAGTCGTTCACGATTTTGTCCGAAATAGACCAAGAAGCCAGAAACTGCAGGGCCAGGGGGAGTACGACAAAGTAAGAAAAGGACACCCCGGTAAAAAAGAGGAAGCTCAGCACAAAGACATTTCCCCGTACGGCCCGGCGCTCAGGGGTCCGCAGGCCCGGCTTGATAAAGCGCCAGATTTCCCAGGCTACGTAGGGGAAGGCCACGACAAAGCCGACCACCGCCGCGATGACGATGCTATTGACAAACTGCTCGTAGGGCTTGATGGCCTGCATGGTCATCGGGATACTTCCTTCGCAGTTGATCTCCCGCAGATAACACAGGATCCGATGGAGCGGGAAGTCGTAGGACATCGGGGCGATGATGATCTTGTCAAAGAGCCACTCGATGTTGATGAAAGCTACGATCATGACCAGAACAATGGCCACGAGCGCCCGGATAAGGTGCCAGCGTAGTTCTTCGAGATGCTCCAGAAAGGACATCTCTTTCTCTTCGCCGGGGGCTGGTTTGTTCTTGCCGCGTTTGGTGCTGATTTGTTCCTGCACGTGGGTAATCGGTTGAAAGGATCAAGGCAAGGGATTCCGCAGGGAGCTACCTGGGGGAGGGGAAGGATGGGCTCACCATTGGAAGATAGGAAAAGCCTGCATAAAGGCATTCACTTCGCCTTTGACCTGCTGGAGGGTAGCTTCATCCTCCGGGGCCATCAGGACCCGGTCGATCAGATCGGCGATAAAAACCATGTCTTTCTCCTGCAGACCACGGGTGGTGAGGGCCGGGGTACCGAGGCGGATGCCGCTCGTCACCATCGGGCTGCGGGTATCGAAGGGCACCATGTTTTTGTTGATGGTGATATCGGCCCGGACGAGGGCCGCTTCGGCGACCTTGCCGGTGAGCTCAGCACTGCGCGGGCGCAGATCGATGAGCATGGAGTGGTTGTCGGTGCCACCGGAGATGACCTTGTAGCCCCGGTCTACCATGGCCTCGGCGAGGGCCTGCGCATTGCGGATCACGCGCCGGCCATAGGCCTCAAATTCGGGCCGCAGCGCCTCCCCAAAGGCGACAGCCTTGGCGGCGATGATGTGCATGAGCGGGCCACCCTGCGTGCCGGGAAAAACCGCACTGTCGAGGATGGATCCCATGCTGCGCACGGTTCCTTTCTTGGTGGCGATGCCCAGCGGGTTGGGGCCGTCTTTGCCCACGAGGATCATGCCGCCGCGGGTGCCGCGCAGGGTCTTGTGGGTGGTGGTGGTCACCACGTCGCAGTACTCCAGAGGGTTGTCGAGCAGGCCGGCGGCGATGAGACCGGCGGGATGGGCCATGTCACACATCAAAATCGCGCCCACCTCGTCGGCGATCTCGCGAAAGGCGGCGTAGTCCCAGTCCCGCGAGTAGGCACTCGCGCCGGTGATCAGCAGCTTGGGCTTCTCCTTGCGGGCCGTGTCCCGCACCAGATCCATATCCACCCGGCCCGTTTCCTCCGAAACCCCGTAGAAAACAGGGCGATACAGCTTGCCGGAGAAGTTGGCCGGCGAGCCGTGGGTGAGGTGCCCGCCATGGGCGAGGCTGAAGCCCATGATGGTGTCGCCCGGCTGGAGCAGGGCGAGCATCACGGCCGCATTGGCCTGTGCACCGGAGTGGGGTTGTACATTGACCCACTCAGCCCCAAAGAGGGCCTTGGCCCGCTCGCGGGCCAGCTCTTCGGCTTCGTCTACAAACTGACACCCCCCGTAGTACCGCTTGCCCGGCAGGCCCTCGGCATATTTGTTGGTCAGGACGCTGCCCGCAGCGTAGCGTACCGCGTCGCTCACAAAGTTTTCAGAGGCAATCAGCTCAATGCCTTCCTGCTGACGCTGTTCTTCCCGGCGAATGGCCGCAAAGAGGGCTTCGTCTTCATTGAGCATGGCCGGGGACATATGAAGGGTATCAGACATGTGAAAAGAGGCTCAAAGTGGAAGAAAGGCAGGCCCACGCCTGCCGGGCTTTTGGGCGCATAAATATCCGGGTTTCCCCCTGTAAAACCAAATAGACCCAATGAGGTTCTCTGATCTGGAATTCCCCGGAGGAAGGCTGCCATATCTTGCAGGGGAATTCGTATTTTGCGCCTCTTTGTGCCGCCTTCTGGTGTAGCCGCCCGTTTGGCCAGGTCCCCTGGCCTTGAGAATTTGTTCACTCCGTAATTGTTATACTTCTATGGGGCAAACCCCAATCGAAACCTTCCGGGAGCTCTTGGCTCGCCCTCGCCGTATTGCCATCACCATGCACCTCAAGCCCGACGGCGACGCCCTCGGCTCCTCGCTTGGTCTGTATCACTACCTGGTCAAAAAGGGCCACCGGGCATCCGTCATCAGCCCGACCGACTATCCCGACTTCCTGAAGTGGATGCCTGGCAATGAGGCGGTTGTGGTGGGGCCAGACGACCCGGAGAAGGCCCGCTGGGACTTCGAGTCCGCCGACCTGATTTTTTGCCTCGACTTCAATGAGCTCTCCCGGCTGGGCGAATTTGAAAAAGCTGTGCAAGACAGCGAAGCAGAGACGGTGATGATTGACCATCACCTGGAGCCGGTGGGCTTCGAAACCTATCGGTACTGGGATGATACGGCCTCCTCGACCGCCGAGCTGATCCACCGCTGGATCGTGGAGATGGGCGACGCCAGCTTGCTGGATGCCGATATCGCCGCCCCGCTCTACGCGGGGGTCATGACCGATACCGGCTCTTTCCGATTTACCAACACCAGCCCGGCGGTGCACCGCATGGTGGCCGACCTGCTGGAGGCCGGGGCCGATCCCCACGCCATCCACGAGCAGATCTTCGCCAACTCTACCCTGGATCGGGTGCGCCTGACCGGGCACGTGCTCTCTAATTGCCTCACGGTTCTGCCGGAGCTGCGTACGGCCTACCTGCGCCTGGACAAGGAGGTCTTTCGCCAGTTCAATGTCCGTACCGGCGACACCGAAGGCCTGGTGAATTATGCCCTGAGCATCAAGGGTATTGATCTGGGAATCATGATGTCGGCCCAGGATGATATGGTGAAATTCAGCTTCCGGAGCCGCAACGAAGTATCGGCCAGCGAACTGGCCGGCCACTTCAATGGGGGCGGGCACTTCTACGCCGCCGGTGGCCGGATCAAAGCCGACATGGATACCGCGGAAAAGCAGCTGCTGGAGACCCTCAAGGATTTTATGGCAGGGAGCTGACGACCTTCGTAGGCGTGGCTGCGTATCCTTTAGAAAAAGGGAGGTCAGCACCCCAAAGGACGGCTTTCCTGAAGTACCGACTGTAACCCTCAAGATTATGATACGCCGCCTTTTCCTGCTGTGCCTGTTTGCCTGGGGAGGATGGGCCTCCGCCCAGATGCCTGGAGAACAGGCGCCCACACGGGGCTTTGCCACCAGCCTGGATGCCACCCACCGGGGATATGGCCTGTCGCTCTCCTGGCTGCGAAAGGGAGCGGCCTGGACCTGGACGTATGGGGTCGATGCGCATCTGGTCAAAGATTTGCGGGAGAATTTGGTCGACTCTTTTTTTGGGGACCAGGGGAGGCGATATGTGTATGGAAAGGTCAATCACCTGGTGGTGGTGCAGCCCTCGGTCGGCTTGCTCTATGACCTGATGCCCCGCAGCCTGATCAATCAGACCGACCTCAAGCTGGGGGTAAAGGTGGGCCCTGCCCTGGGGGTATTGAGTCCTTACTACCTGGAGATATTTGTGCCCAATCCCTCGACCCCTTTTGTGGGCAACCGCGAAGTGGAGGCCTATGACCCGGCGGTGCACACCTACGGCCGGATTGTCGGCCGGGCCAATCTGCTGTCCTCCCAACTGGATCCCCGCCTGCGGGTGGGCCTAAGCGTCAAGACCTACCTCCTGCTGGATTTTGCGGGAGGGAGCCCTGCCATCAGCGGCCTGCAGCTCGGCCTGAATGCCGATTTTTTCCCCCAGCCGGTCCCCATTATGGCCGAGACCGAAGACCTCCGCAACCGGCGCGTATATCTCGCCGGCTCCCTGGGCCTGCTGCTCGGCAGCCAGTGGTAGGCCGCAGGTCTTTTGAATGAAAAACCCGCCTGAACAAGAGCCGGGTTCTTTTGGTTAACTCCCCCACCGGCCATGGGCCGGTTGCGGAAAAAGCTGTACCTTTGTCAGCGGTTCGGGCTTGAGCTTCATCCCGAAACCAGTGTAATCGAACCCCAATTCTAATCGCTATGTCCGTTGTAGCAACGTCTGCGCTCACGGCAAAAAACCTTCCCGGTGACGGCCCCCGGCCCAAGTGGCTGCGGGTCAAGCTTCCCTACGGGAAGAGCTATACCGATGTGCGCGCCATCATAGATACCCACCAGCTTCATACCGTCTGTCAGAGTGCCCGCTGTCCCAATATGGGCGAATGCTGGGGCGCCGGTACGGCGACCTTCATGATCCTGGGAAATACCTGTACCCGCTCCTGTTCCTTCTGTGCGGTGGCTACCGGCCGCCCCGAAGGTCTGGATATCATGGAGCCCCTGCGCGTAGCCAAGGCCATCCAGCGGATGGGCGTCAAGCATGCGGTGATCACCTCGGTAAACCGCGACGAACAAAAGGACAGCGGGATGAACATCTGGGCCGAAACGGTGCGCCAGATCCGGCGCCTGGCGCCGGGGGTGACCATGGAAACCCTGATCCCGGATGTGAAGGCCCGTTGGGACATGCTCAAGCTGATCACCGACGAAAAGCCGGAGGTGATTTCTCATAACATGGAGACGGTGCAGCGGCTGTATCGCCGCGTGCGCCCGCAGGCCCGCTATGCCCGTAGCCTGGAGCAAATCCAGCGTACCAAGGATGCCGGCTGCCGGACCAAGTCTGGCTTCATGGTTGGACTGGGTGAGACCGTCGAGGAGGTATATGAGCTGATGCAGGACCTGGTGAATCATGGCTGTGATGTGCTCACCATTGGGCAGTATCTGCAGCCGACCAAGATGCACCTGCCGGTCGATGCCTTCATTCACCCTGACCTCTTTGACCACTACCGGGAGGTCGGCCTGGAGATGGGCTTTGATTACGTAGAAAGCGGACCGCTGGTGCGCTCCAGCTATCATTCTGAGCGGCATCTGGGGCCCTATGCCCCCTCGTCCTAGGCCCCGTAGGTAAGGCCAAGCTTCTCAGGCGGCCACATGGCCGCCTGTTTTTGTGTAACGGAGCCCGCCTTTTGTGTATGTTTGTCCCAGAATGGCTCTGTAACTTGTCCAGGCATCCCCAGCCTGTCTGGCGAGCAGGGTCGGTGTTGTTTCCTACGGTCGAAAATACTTATTTTACCAGACCACCTAAACGTAGTTTGTATGAGCCAAAATATTTACCGTTTTTTCTTTCTGTTCCTGTGTGTTGTGGGAATTTTCCCCCTGCAGGCCCAGTATTCCTGGCAAAATCTGGGGCCTGACAACCGGGGAGGCATTACCCGCGCCCTGGCTTTCGATGCCAATGGCCACATCCTGGCTGGCGCGCAGGGAGGCGGGTTATGGAGGTCTACCGATGGGGGAGAATCCTGGCAACGCGTGACCACTTATGACCAGGCAGGCGGTAATCCCAATATCACGTCGATCGCCGTGAGCGGGCAGACCATCTATGTCGGGACCGGGGCCACCCGCTTCCGCAGGCCTTATGTGATCACGGAGTTCAACTATAATCCGGATCTGTATGATTACCGCGAAACGGCCGAGTTCATGAAGGGCAACCTGGGTGGTCTGCCGGGTGGAGGCGTTTTTGTCTCTACTGACAACGGTGCCACCTGGTCCAATAACAACGCCACCTACTCGGAGGCCACGACGGGTATCTATCAAGGACCCTTCACAGACATCATGAAGGTGTATACCAAAGATTCCCGGGTGTTTGTCGCCACACCCAACGGGCTTTTCTACTCGGATGACAACCTGCAGAACATTACCAAGAGCAGTGGCTCCGACTTCTTTGAGGAAAACCTCATCTGGGACGTAGAGGCTGCTGCCGGTCAGGTGATCCTGGCTGCGGCCCACAAGGAGGGGCGTAATACCTTTGACTCGCTCTATATCTCGTGGAATGGAGGCAGCAGTTTCCAGGTCGTCGTAAATGACGTCCTCTACGGCGCCGGCACCCAGCCTCTGGGCTTTGCGGGTACCGAGATCGCAGTGGCTCCTTCTGATCCTAACATCGTCTATGTCGCCTCTACCCAGGCCAGCCTGGAGGTAAGTGGCGTTTTTCGCTATGATATCGCGGCTGATACCTGGGAGCGAGTAGCCCCCCGAGGCAACCCCGGCTTCACACCTCTGGCCAACAATGGCCGTGATGCCTTCGTTTTGGAGGTCTTCCCTGACAATTCCAACGAACTCATCTTGGCAGGCAACAGCTGGTATACCTATCTCGAAGGCCGGGGCTGGACACAGACTGCCCAGCATACAAACCCTACCCGGGCCGATTATCTGCCCCGTAGCCAGTACGTGGTAGCATTTGATCCGTCCAACAGCAGCCGCCTGTTTGTGGGAACCTCCAACGCCATCATGCGCTCCGATGACGGCGGGGAGTCTTTTTTCCAGCGTACCAAAGGCTACGAAGCCTGTGTGACCTACAGTGTGTCGGCTTTCGGACTAGAGATAGAGGGCGATGAGCCGGCGGTCTATGAGTCGGTATTGGCCGGAACCCAGATTAATGGCATCATCTACAATCGGCATTTTTTGGAGGATAAGCCTTCCAGCCAAGCTTTTGGGGTGATCAGCAACACCAACTTCAGTGAGGTGTCTGCTTCGGCCCTGTATCCGGGAGCCATTGTCGCCCAAGGCAACGATGGCGGTTTGGTTCGCTCTCTCAATTTCGGCGATAACTTCGAAGCCTTCTACGGCTTCCCCATCAGCCCGCAGGTGACCAACCTGATCATCCCCAACTCGGTAGATACCATCATCGACCGGCCCAATGACACCCAGGCCGGGGGGAACCTCAACAACAATCCCGTCCCCGCCCAGAGCACCTGGGTCCTGGATGAATATGTGCCCAACTCGGTCCTGACCAACCCCAATCTCACCACCGAGGAGGTGCAGGCAGCCTCCGGTAGTTATGTCTTCTTCTGTTCCAAAAACTACGTCTGGGCAGTCAATGGCGCCTTTGGTGATGGGCTGCAGGTGAAGTGGAACCGCATCACCAACGCCTTGGTGGACGGGGTGACGGAACACCTCACGGCTATCACGGCCTCGGGAGACGATCAGCATACCCTTTATGTGGGTTCCAGCAAGGGCAACATCTGGCGCATCGACCGGGCCCATGATCTCGAAAACTTTGATGTGGATGAAAACATCACGAAGCTCAATATCGACTTTGTGAGCTTCATCACCTTCACGATGACAGACCGCTCCGTGACCTCGATGGCCGTAGATCCGCAAAACCCCAACCGCTTGGTGGTCACCTTCGCAGGCTATGGGCCCAATGTGCAATCGGTTCCTGGCTTTGTCTGGGCCACGGATAGCGCCCTTTCCGATGCCCCCGGCTTTGGTACCGTCAACAGCCCCAATGGGGAAGGTAATCAGCCCTTCTACTCCGCAGCCTTTGCCATAGAGGATGGGAACAGCGTCCTTCTGCTCGGTGGGGAGAAGGGCTTGTACTCGGTACGTGGCTTGGAGGTTACCTCCTACAGCTCCGGTCAATTGCCCCAGCCTTACAACTGGCCCAACTACAACCTTCCTGCCTGGACGGATGAGTTTGGCCAAGAGTTTGGGAATGTGCCGGTCTATGACATCTTCGTCCGGCGATACAAGAGCCGGGTGAAAGAGAGTGCGCTGATTCGGGATGAAATCCGCTCGACCTATCTGCCAGATGAGGATACGACGGTATTCGATACCATTCAGGTCGAGCGAGACAATCTACAGCTCGCCGCCGACCAGACGATCTTCGTAGCCACCTATGGCCGCGGCATCTGGTCCACCACCTCCATCGCCCCCCAGCGCCAGGGGCAGCTGCCTGAAGACGCCCTTCTGCCCGAGGCCCTTTCGGTACGCTTCTTCCCGAACCCCGCTCAGGCGGGTAGCCAGGGGACCTTGCGCCTGGACCTGACCGAAAAGGCCGATGTACGGGTTGAAGTGCTGGGGTTGGACGGTCGTCGCCACCAGCAGCAGCAGGCCAGCCTGCTGGCGGGCCCCAACCGGGATCTGTCGCTCGACCTCGGCGGTCTCGCCGCGGGTCTGTACCTGATCCGGGTAGAGGTGCAAGGAGAAACCCAACGATCCTCGCATACCCTCAAAGCGGTGATCAGCGAATAATCAATCCGACAAACTACGTTTAGGTTCCTCCGCTTCGGCTCAGCCGGAGCGGAGGATTTCTTTTTCCCGGGCCTGTGTCCCGAGAAAATCCGTTTCTTTGGGAATAGCCATTGATAACCCCCACGAAAAATGAAAACCCTCATACTGGCCCGACACGCCAAGAGTGAATGGCCCGACGGGGTCAGAGACCTGGACCGCCCCCTCAAGGAACGTGGCCGCAAGGATGCGGCCTATCTGGCTGGTCTCCTGGCCGATCAGGGCGTGGTGCCCGATCTGATCATCAGTTCCCCGGCGCAGCGCGCCCGGCAGACTGCCGGGATCTTTGCCCAGCAATTGGCCTACCCCCGCCCCCTGCAGATTGAACCAGCGGTATATTATGATGGGATCAATGGCCTGCTGAGCCTGATCGGCGATCTGCCCGATGATGTAGATACTGTCATGATATTTGGCCACAACCCCACCATGGAAGACATGGTCACCCGCCTGTTGCGCTCGCAGGTAGAGTTTACCCTGCCGACCAGTGCCCTGGCCTGTTTCGAATCCTGGGCGGTGAGCTGGGCACAGTTTGCCCCGGCCAACCTGCACCTGCGCTGGCTGCTGGTGCCGCGCCTGCAGCGCAAATCCTCCTAAAAACCGAGCGGGAGCCCCCAAAAGGGAGCTCCCGCTTCACGTATCGCATCAGAGGCAGGCGCTAGGCACCCTCCTGCTCACGGATCTTGTTCAGAGCCGATCCGGCCTTGAACCAGCCAATCTGCTGCTCGTTGTAGGTGTGGTTACACATGAAGGCATCCGAGCTGCCATCGGCGTGATGGGCGACCACCTTGATCTGCTCACCAGGGGCAAAGCCCCTGATGTGGATATCGAAGGTATCGTCCTCCTGGATCTTATCATAGTCGTCTGGGTTGGCAAAGGTCAGCGCCAACATGCCCTGCTTCTTGAGGTTGGTCTCATGAATCCGGGCAAAGGACTTGACGATCACGGCGCGCACGCCCATGTGACGGGGCTCCATGGCGGCATGCTCCCGGGAGGAGCCTTCGCCGTAGTTTTCGTCCCCGATGATCACCGATTGCACCCCGGCATTGCGGTAGGCGCGGGCGACCTTGGGGCTGTCATCATACGCGCCGGTAAGGGCGTTCTTGGTGCCAGGCTTCTGGGTAAAGGCGTTGATGGCCCCGAGCATCAAATTGTTGGAGATGTTGTCGAGGTGGCCGCGATAGCGCAGCCAGGGGCCGGCCATAGAGATGTGGTCGGTGGTACACTTGCCGAAAGCCTTGATCAGGAGCTTGAGGCCCTTGATGTCCTCGCCATCCCAGGGCGCAAAGGGAGTCAGCAGTTGCAGGCGCTCGGAATCAGGCGCAACGGTCACTTCGACCTGGCTGCCATCCTCGGCCGGGGCGACATAGCCGGCGTCCTCTACATCAAAACCTTGGCTGGGCAGTTCCTCCCCGGCGGGGGGATCCAGGGTCACTTCTTGACCTTCTTCGTTGACCAGCTTATCGGTCATCGGGTTGAAGGTAAGATCCCCGGCGATGGCAAATGCCGTCACGAGCTCCGGAGAGGCCACAAAGGCGTGGGTATTGGGGTTGCCGTCGTTGCGCTTGGCAAAGTTGCGGTTGAAGGAGGTGATGATGGAGTTTTTGCGATCGGGATCATCCATGTGGCGGGCCCACTGGCCGATACAGGGACCGCAGGCATTGGCGAGGACGACGCCACCGATGTTTTCAAAGGCTTGGAGTTGGCCGTCGCGCTCTACGGTGAAGCGAACCTGCTCCGAACCCGGCGTCACCGTAAACTCGGCGCGAGCCTTGAGCTTCTTGGCCACAGCCTGCTTGGCCACCGAAGCGGCCCGGTCGAGGTCTTCGTAGGAGGAGTTGGTGCACGAGCCGATGAGACCTACCTCCAACTCCTGGGGGTAGTCATTTTCCTTGATCGCCTCGGCAAACTTGGAGAGTGGCCAGGCGAGATCCGGGGTAAAAGGACCGTTGATATGCGGTTCCAGCTCGCTCAGGTTGATCTCGATCACCTGATCGAAGTATTGCTCCGGATGGGCATAGGCTTCGGGGTCGCCCGTCAGATGCTCGGCTACCGTATCGGCGAGCTCGGCGATGTCGGCGCGATGGGTGGAGCGCAGGTAGCGGCTCATGGAGGGGTCATACCCAAAGGTCGAGGTGGTCGCCCCGATTTCGGCCCCCATATTACAGATGGTGCCTTTGCCGGTACAGGAGAGGCTGCGAGCTCCCTCGCCGAAGTACTCGACGATGGCGCCGGTACCCCCCTTCACCGTCAGGATGCCGGCGACTTTGAGGATGACGTCCTTGGCCGAGGCCCAGCCATTGAGCTGGCCCGTGAGGTGTACACCGATCAGCTTGGGCATTTTGAGCTCCCAGGGCATACCAGCCATCACGTCTACGGCGTCGGCACCGCCGACCCCGATAGCGACCATCCCTAGGCCCCCGGCATTGGGGGTGTGGGAGTCGGTCCCGATCATCATGCCGCCAGGGAAGGCGTAGTTTTCCAGCACCACCTGGTGGATGATGCCCGCACCAGGCTTCCAGAAGCCGATGCCATATTTATTGGAGACCGAGGCCAGGAAGTCATAGACTTCCTTGTTGGTGTCAATGGCGGTATCCAGGTCGGCGGCGGCGCCGACTTTGGCCTGGATCAGGTGGTCACAGTGGACGGTGCTGGGCACGGCCACCTGCTTTTTGCCAGCCATCATAAACTGCAGGAGGGCCATCTGGGCCGTAGCGTCCTGCATGGCCACCCGATCCGGAGCAAAGTCTACGTAGTCCTTGCCGCGGGCAAAGTTCCGCAGCTCGGTATCCGGATAGAGGTGGGCGTAAAGAATCTTCTCGGTAAGGGTCATGGGGCGACCCAGGACGGCGCGCGCAGCTTCGATCTTGGCGGGGAGCTGGGCATACACCTGCTTGATCATATCGAGGTCAAATGCCATACATGGAGGGGATCAAGGGTTGAACGAAAGAAGGGTAATATACGGAATTCTGGGCGAAGCAAAGGCCTCAACACCATAGGGTGAACACATAGGCAAATCGGCGCAAAGATACGTTTTTCCCCTGCCAGATGCGAATTATAGAGATGGATAGAGGCGAGCGCCGGAAATGGGGGGGCAAGGGCTTGTTTTTCAATTCGTTAATGCGCTGATGTGGGGAATTATCCCTACGAAAAGAGCAGCCGTTTGATCAGCCAATCGAAGGTTTTTTGCTAGTCCCATTCATCCTTACCTTTGGGACATGATTACGAAGACGCCGCTCCGCCCTACCTACACCCGCCAACTGGCCAAGCGCCTGCAAGCAGGCGCGGTCCTGTACGTCCTGGGCCATGACGACCAGGGGTGTCAGCGGCTGCTGACCGACCTGCAGGCCTTGCTGCCTGAGGCGTGCTATGTAGACTGGCCTGCCGTGGAAAAGGCAGAAAGCCTCTGGCAGGCCCTGGGCCTGCCGGGCGCCGCGCCGGCCGACGAGCCGGCGGCCTGGTTGGCAGCAGCAGCGGCAGCGGGTGTTCGGCTGCTGCTGCTGGAC
>RFHL01000339.1 GCA_003696875.1 Bacteroidota bacterium
AAGCAGGGTGACACCCTCTGGGGCATCGCCAACGACCATGGCGTGAGCGTGGAGTCCATCTTGCGCCTGAATCGCGGCCTGAGTGCCAGCAACCTGAAGGTCGGCAACAGCATCCGGATTAAGTAAGAAGGCATCTTCTTCAGCCAGAATAAAAGGCCACGGGGGAATCTTTCCCCGTGGCCTTTTTGGTAAAGGGCGCCGACTTTCTATGCCCGGGCCATAAAGATCAGGATAAAAGGCAAGACAAAGAAAACCAGCACAATATAGGCTACGCCATACACCCGGTTCTTGAGGGTGAGCTCGCCCAGTTCTTCAGCCATACGGATAGGGAGTTGCCGTATGGGGCGAATGGGGTACAGAATGAGAACCCCCGCCAGGTTGAAGAGGATATGGGTAAAGGCTACGGCCATAGCGGCCCCGGCGGCGGGCCCCTCCATAACGATCGCCGCAAGCAGCGCCGTCGAGGTGGTTCCGATGTTGGCACCCATGAGAAAAGGAAAGGCTTTTTTCAGGGGAATTTTATCGGTAGCCACCAGCGGCACCATGAGCGAGGTCGTAATAGAACTCGACTGCACGGCCGCTGTCGCAAAGACGCCCGTAAGCAGGGCCACGCTGGGCCGGTTAAACACATAGCGGTTGAGGTTTTGCTCAATCCGGCCGATGACCAGCCCCCGTAGCAAGCGGGTGAGAAGTTGCAAGGCGACAAAGAGGGCCGCCAGGCCCAGCGGAATGATCAGGGCGGCGCGTTTGCCGGTCAGGCGGATGACCGCCTGGGCAGAATCCTTGACAAAAAACAGGACGCCGCCAAAGTCCTCCCCGGGGCGGGTTTCGATCAGACCAGAAAGGTATAGGGAAAGGTCGGTCAGCGCATGGGTAGTCGCTTCCAGGCCAAACACCACGGCCACAGAGATGATGTTGAAAAAGTCATGCAGACTTGCCGCCGCTACGGCCCGCTGGTATTCTTCCCGGTTCATAATGTGCCCCAGGGAAACGATGGTGCTGGTGATGGAGGTACCGACATTGGCCCCCATCACCATCGGTACGGCTTCCAGCAGGGTGATTTTCTCGGCAGCCACCAGCAGGACGATCATGGTGGTCGTCGCCGAGGAGCTCTGGATTACGGCGGTGGCGAGCAGACCGATGAAGAGGCCAATAAAGGGATTGGTCGTGACGGCAACCAGTTCCCGGGCAAAATCTTCCCCCAGGAGGCGAAAGCCTCCGGTCATAAGGTACAGCCCCAGCAAAAACAGATAGAGGATCGCCAGCAGCATGGCGACCCGACCAAAAAGCTGCCACCGGCCCAGGTGGCCGTGTTCGTCTGTTCCGGCTACGCCCAGGTCGCCGGAAGAAGCCGGCGGAGAAGTAAACAGCGTACGTGGGAAGCGCGGATTCACCATAAAAAGCCCCTGGGATAGATAATTGGGGACAAAGGTACAGCTTTCCTTTCGCCCTTCTATTGATTTCGTGTTAAAGGATTGTTACCATTCAGGGGCCTATCTCTAACCGAAATACCCCCGGCTGCGATCGCAGCCGGGGGTATTTCGGTTAGAGATAG
>RFHL01000340.1 GCA_003696875.1 Bacteroidota bacterium
CTGGTTGCATCTCCCCGGCCCCAACTCGGCCGATCCCTGGGCAGAGGGGCTCGTTGGCCCCGGTCAGGCCTGGTCCGATGTGCGGGTGACTGCCCTCGGCAACAATCGCTATGCCCTCACCTTTGCCCGCGAGCAGGACGGGGATGTCGAACTACGGCGGGTGGAGGCCCAGCCCCTCTTTGAGGCGCGCTCCGAGGCCCAGGCCGAAGCCCTCTATCAGGAGATGTGGCAGCGCTATCGACAGCGCGTGACCGGCTGGCAGGCCGACTCCGTCGCCCGGCTCAGCCGGCGTGCCGAGATCGCCGCGGCCCAGGTCCGGTATCAGGCAGCTTTGGCCGTATGGGAAGCACAACGGGCCGCCTGGGCGGCCCAGGGGGGGAGCCTGCGCTACCATCTGAGGACCTCTCAATTGGGGGTGGTGGGCTTTCTGGAAAGCCAGCTAGCCTGGCCAGAAGCGACCCGCGCTTTTGCCTTGCCCGACAGCCTGAGGGCGGGGCGCGCCTGGCTGGTGTGGCCGGGACGGGATGCCATCTATCCCCAATCACTGGTGGACAATCACCTGCAGCTTCCGGTGGATCCGGTGGTAGTATGGGTGCAAGGGCTGGCGGGAGGCTGGTGGCGGGGAAGTCTGAGCCCGGAAGCGGTCTCCTGGACGCGCTTGGCTGAGCCCATCGATCAGGCCATCCTCTGGCAAAGCCTAGCGGAGCTGGCGATTGATTTGTAGGCCCACCGCCAGGCTGAGCGTGACAGACAGGCCCAGGAGGATAGGCAGGACCAGCTCGTTTTCTGAAAGGGAAAATCCGAAGGTACTGCTCGCCGCCCGTACCAGTTGGCGTAGGCCGATCAGGCTGGTGAAGCCGAGAACAATCAACAGGGAAAGATTGCCCAGCCAGCGGTTTCGGTAGGTGGCAGACATCAGGCTAGGGTCATTTACCATCCATATCAGGATAAGCACCACCAGCGGAAGCAGCAGGCCATTCAGGGCCTGTGCGAGGAGGATGGCTGGCACCGGCTTAGCCCCACTCATGGCAAAGGCGACCCCCACGATCAGGGTAAGACCCCAGACCAGGCGGAAATTCCGCCCCTGCGGTTGCCAGGCAGGAGCCTCGGCTCCCAGCAAGCTCTGGGCCGTGAGGGCGGCTGCAAGCGGCGCCGTGACCGAGGAGGTGAAACCGGCGGCAAACAGGCCCAGGGCAAAAAGGGGGCGACTTCCGCCCCCAAGCTGTTGTGCCAGTACCTCGGCAAGAGCCGCAAAGGAGAAGGCCCCCGATACCTGGGTGCCCACCATCAGGATGGCACCGGTGATGAGTCCCCCCAGCAGAATGGCCAGGGTCAGGCCCTGACGCATGTGGGCAACACTTTGAGTATGAGTCAGCCCTGAACCAAGAAATAGATTGTAAGGTACAATGGTGGTTCCCAACAGGCCCACGACCAACCAGCCCGAGCCCGCCGGGAGGCGGGGCACAAAGGTCGCCTCCAGTACCGTCTCGACCGGTGGCCGCAGCTGCCAGGCCAGTGCCACAAAGGCAAGGCCCATAACCGCTACGATCATGCCCAGTATGCGGGCTATCGTGGCCGGACGACCCGGCCAGAGGACGAGGGCGGCCCCTAGGCCGCAGATAACCGGAAACCAGGCGGCACCGGGCGGCCACAAAAGAGAGAGGCCCGCCACCGCCCCGAGTATGTTGCCACTTTGGTAGGCTACCCCGCCCAGCAGGATGGTGCCGACCAGGCCGTATCGTAGCCAGGCTTGTTGGGGGGTTGGGTACCGGTGGGCGATGGCTGCCCCCAGCGATAAGCCCGTGGCGATGGGGATACGGGAGGCGGCTTCCTGCAGCAGCAGGCAGCCCAGGGTAGCCAACCCCACTGCCCATAGCAGGTCCAGCCCGTGGGCTGCCCCCGCCGAGGCGGCGGTGGTGACCGTTCCTGGCCCGATGAAGGCGGCTGCGATGACGGACCAGAACAGCATGCGGCCAAGGGCCGGGAAGGAGAGGCGTTGGGTGGACAAGGGGCGCATGGGGGGAAGATACATTTTGTCCGGCATTCCCTCTTTAATCTCTATCTTTGAGGAGAGTTCAATGCCCTCCGCTTATGGCTGTCGCGTCCTTGCCTCCCCTCCTCGAATGTGTGCCCAATTTCAGCGAAGGCCGGGATCCGGCCGTGATTGAGGCCATCGCAGCGGCGATCCGTTCGGTGCCGGCCGTGCACCTGCTGCATGTCGATCCGGGGGCCTCGGCCCATCGGACGGTGATGACCTTTGTGGGGCCGCCTGAGGCGGTGGTGGAGGCGGCTTTCCGGGCGATTGCCCGGGCGGCGACGGTCATCGATATGCGACAGCATCAAGGGACACATCCCCGTATGGGGGCCACCGATGTGTGCCCGCTGGTGCCAGTACGGGGCCTGTCTATGACTGAGGCGGTGGGCTATGCCGAGCAGCTGGCGGAGCGGGTAGGGCGGGAGCTCGAAATCCCGGTCTATTTGTACGAGGCCGCCGCCCGGCGGCCGGAGCGCCGCAACCTCGCAACCATCCGGGCGGGGGAGTACGAGGGGTTCAGGCAAAAAATCCAGGACCCGGCCTGGCGACCGGATTTTGGCC
>RFHL01000341.1 GCA_003696875.1 Bacteroidota bacterium
CGGATTCAGCGTAATCGAGAAGATGGTAAAGTCTCCCTTGTCCCGGCCGTGGTAAAACTTCTCCAGCACGCCATAGATGTCACGCGCCCGAAAGTAGGAGGTGTGCAGCTCGCCGCTGCCCTTTTGGGCCCACTGCACCGTGTAGGAATTTTTGACCTGATTGTTCTTGACCACATAGTCGCTCATCTGCCGCAGGGCCTCCTCCTTGCTGCCCGCCTCAATTGAGTGGTACAGAAAAGACTGGTCATGCTTGGGGTTGACCGTGATCAATTCCAGTCGCACCCCCGCTTCCACATTGGTATAGTTAAAAATGAGGTGCTCCAGCGAGAGGTTCAGTTTTTGGCTGATGTCCTGCTGGAGGCGGGCGATGGCAATATGCGGGTCTTTGGAAGGAGCCATGAGGCAATGGTCGGATAAGAAGGGACGTGGAACCAGAAAAGCGCAAAGGCAGGATCTGTTTCCCTGCTTTGGGGGACAAAGGTATCCTACAAGCAGGATAGTACAAAAACTCTTTGGGGGGGAGAAGGGTTATCTCTGTCAATCATCCTACATAGAGAAGTTTTCATTTTCCGGGAAAGCGCTGTACTTTTGCCCTCACATTTCACACAATCAGTAGATTATCCATGTCAGAAGTCAAAACCCAGTACCTCCCCTACAAGGTAAAGGATATCTCGCTGGCCGCCTGGGGCCGCAAGGAGATCACCCTGGCTGAGGCCGAGATGCCCGGCCTGATGGCGATCCGTGAGGAATATGGTCCTCATAAGCCCCTCAAGGGCGCCCGCATCGCCGGTTGTCTCCACATGACCATCCAGACCGCCGTCCTGATCGAGACCCTCGTCGAGCTCGGGGCCGATGTCACCTGGTCTTCCTGCAACATCTTCTCCACCCAGGACCACGCCGCCGCGGCCATCGCCGAGGCCGGCATCCCCGTCTATGCCTGGAAGGGCATGAACGAGGAGGAATTCGACTGGGCCATCGAGCAGACCCTCTTCTTCGGGCCTGAGCGCCAGCCCCTCAACATGATCCTCGACGACGGGGGTGACCTGACCAACATGGTCCTTGACCGTTATCCCGAGCTCGTCAAGGACGTGCGCGGCCTCTCCGAAGAAACCACGACCGGGGTACACCGCCTCTACGAGCGCATGAAGAAAGGCACCCTGCCCTTACCCGCCATCAACGTCAACGACTCGGTCACCAAGTCCAAGTTTGACAACAAGTATGGCTGCCGGGAGTCGCTGGTCGACGCCATCCGTCGGGCCACCGACGTGATGCTCGCCGGCAAGGTCGCCGTCGTCGCCGGCTACGGCGACGTGGGCAAGGGCTCTGCTGCCTCCCTGCGTGGCGCCGGTGCCCGCGTGCTCGTGACCGAGATCGACCCCATCTGCGCCCTGCAGGCCGCCATGGACGGGTTCGAGGTCAAGAAAATGATCGACGCCGTCTCCGAGGCCGACATCGTGGTGACCGCCACCGGCAACAAGGACATCATCTCGGGTGAGCACTTCCTGCGCATGAAGGACAAGGCCATCGTCTGTAACATCGGCCACTTCGACAACGAGATCGACGTCGCCTGGCTCAACAAAAACTATGGCCAGACCAAGGACGTCATCAAGCCGCAGGTTGATCTCTACACCCTGGAAGATGGCAAGCAGATCATTCTGCTGGCCGAAGGGCGTCTGGTCAACTTGGGTTGCGCCACCGGCCACCCCTCCTTCGTGATGTCCAACTCCTTCTCGAACCAGGTTCTGGCCCAGATTGAGCTCTGGAAGCACAGCGACAAGTACGAGAACAAGGTATACACCCTGCCCAAGCACCTCGACGAGCAGGTCGCCCGCCTACACCTCGCCAAGTTGGGCGTGGAGCTCGACGAACTGCGGCCCGATCAGGCCGAGTACATCGGCGTGGAAGTGGAAGGTCCCTTCAAGCCCGATTACTACCGTTACTAGGCCTTTCTGGTCTGTGTATGTCTACATCCTGGCGGCTGCCCCAAAGA
>RFHL01000029.1 GCA_003696875.1 Bacteroidota bacterium
ACTCTAACCTGGCCGAGCTGGACGTAGACAACCACGAGTTGCTGCGCACCCAGGCCCGGCGCCTGGGGCAGTTGGGCCGCTGGGACCTGGCGGTCCCGATCTTCCGGCAGCTGTGCGAGCTGCGGCCGGAAGAACCACAGGCCTTTCGCAACTTGGGGCTGGGCCTGGCCCGGCTGGGGGCCTGGCAAGAGGCGGTGGATTCCCTCTGGGCCGCGATCCAGCGTCCCTGGCCGGAGCGCTTCCCCGGCATCGGCAGCCTCATGGCCTATGAGATGAATGCCCTCATCGGCCGGAGTCCGGAAACCCTCCGCCTTGAGGGGATCGATTCTCGCCTGCTACACCCCTTGCCTGTAGACCTGCGGGTGCTGCTGGAGTGGGACGCCAATGATGTGGACATGGACCTCTGGGTCACCGATCCCCGGGGTGAAAAATGCTACTACCAGCATCAGCGTACCGCCATTGGGGGCTGGATGTCACCGGACTTTACCGGGGGCTATGGCCCCGAGGAGTTTTGGCTGCGTCAGGCCATGGCCGGGCGCTACCGTATCCAGGTCAGCTACTACGGCAGCAATCGGGCCAGCCTCACTGGGCCGGTTTACGTGCAGGCCCGGCTGATTACCGATTTTGGCCAGAAAACCCAGCGGGAAAAATCCATCACCCTGCGGCTCTCGGGCGAGCAGGATGTGCTGGATATCGGTGAATGGCTGGTGGATTGATCCGGGAAAAAGCCCATATTCTCCCCGGGCTTCTTACCTTTGTTCCAAACTCAGCATCCTGGCCACAACCCCCGTCCATATCCGCCTCCGCCATCTGCACTGCCACCGTGAAAGCAGCCGCTGGCGGGCTACGCAGCCTTACATGTGGAACATCTTTTTCCGCATAGATGCCAGTTGCGTGCACCTCACCGAGCAGTTTGACCTGGTAGGCGAAGCCGACTTCTTCTTCTCCCCCGGCAGCCACGGAAATCTGGGTGTGATGGCCGTCAGGCCCGGCAGTGTAACCCTGATCCCTCCCGAAGTCGGGCATTGGGATTGCACCCTTACGCCCATACCGGTGCCCTTTTTCAACTACGAAGTACCGCCCCTGCTGGGCGTGATCACCGTCCTGATGGAGCAGGAGAATGTGAGTGCCCGGGGGGCCGAGGCGGGCCATCAGGCCCTGAACCGCTACGTGCAGGAGGCGGTGAACCAGGCCATCCGGGACTTTCACGTGCGGGAGATCGACGTAGAAAACATCCATGACTCCATCAAGGCCTACTTTTCCCGGCGGGTGGAGGCCTTTGTACATGGCATCGAAGATGCGGTGGGCCTGGCGGTGCGACAGGCGCAGACCGTCTGGCAGAATCTCTGGTCGCTGATCGACCAGGACGATCTGGTGGGCTACGAAGTACGAGACCTCAGCCTGGCAGAGATTGAGGCTGCCGGTGGACAGGTCGAGCTGCACCTGCGCTGGGATACCCCCAGCTGCGGGGACTGGGAGTTGTGGGGCTATGTAGGGCTGGGGGATGATCCCGAGCCGCCTCCGCGGCAGGTGGAGATTGAGGGGTGATTTGTATTTTTATGATGGGGGGCTTTCATACTTTCTCCAAGCTGGAGGGATACTGATTGCGCTCCTTCTCTCATCCTTTTTGGCCACGCTTACTACTACCCCATGCCTGATATGTTGGTCCGTCTCTACCAGAAGCCCCTATTGAGGGGGCTCTTGTATATGGTATGGTTGGCGAGCATCCCCAGTCTCCAGGCCCAGCAGCCCCGGATGCGCAATATCCAACTGATTGCCCATGGTCTGTGCTACGACTACCTGGGCTTCCAGTATGAGACGCCGCTACGGTCTCGTTTCACACAGGTGTGGCAGGCAGGCGTCATTGGCTTGGGCAATCGGGTGCGACCCGGTTACCAGTGGGAAGACATCCGTATGCTCACAGATACAACGGGCGACCGCTTGGAGGTGGCCGTTTTTGGACAAAAAACCCGGGAATGGGGTGGTTTTCTGCGTTGGGGCCCTCGCTTTTACCCCTTTCGGTCCGACCCTGGCCAATTTGGGCTATTCCTGCAGCCCGAACTTGGCTTCAGCTATGCCCATTCGCGTGGCACCCATCAAGACGCCATAGATTGGTTAGGGGAGCGCCCCCCAGAGCCATATGCGTTTCAATTTCGGTTTCATCAGGTCTCAGCCTTTGCCCTGCTGAACGTGGGAGCCCAGTTCCGCTGGCGGCGTATCGTGGGGGGCGGCAGTGCCGGCCTGGGGCTTAGCTATGCCCGAACCTCCCGGAGCTTGGTAGGTACCTATCCCTGGTTTGTGAGCCGGTATTTTGCGCCTATTGGTGAGGGGCCGGGTAGTGATGTCCGGGACAAGGGCCGGAACCCCAATCGGCGATACACACACCTGCACCTGTATCTGGAAGAGGGAGCTCCGTGGGCTCTGGCCGCCTCTTTTTCTATTTCCGTAGGTTGGTTGCTGTTGCCCCGACCTGGCGGCACCTACTAAGTATGCTGGTCTGGTGAATAGGAGGCCCTTTCGTCAACTGGGGCCAGTATCTGGATATTTGGTCTCTTCGCAGACAGATCCTCGTAATCTTTGAGAGGCCTTGGAGGGTGGGGTGATGCATGAACGAGCATTAGGTTTTGGGCGGCTTAGGGCTGCCTAGTGCTCTGTCAAGTGCCGAATGATGGGTGATCGCTGCCTCTTTTTCCGCATCTCTGCGTTGAAAAATGCCTCGTTTGGCCCGCCAAACTTCCCGGCTTGCCGGGACCATGATCTGCG
>RFHL01000342.1 GCA_003696875.1 Bacteroidota bacterium
CTGCTATGGACCGGCTACGACACATCACAATTTGCTAGCCTGCGCATTGTCAATGGCGGCGTCAGCATGAAGGCAGAGCGCGGTCAGTCTGACTGGCAGGCAAAGGCGCTTGAGCAAGCCATGCTGGCTTATCTGGATGCCAGTAACAACACCCGCATTATTGCTGACATCGCCGCCGGTAAAGATCAGGCATCGCGTTTTCGTCAGCTGGCTGCTCTTGGTGGACAATGGTATCTGCGGTCTACACTGAGCCAGGACGCAGGTGAAACACAAGGGCGCATTCACCTGCGCGTCAGGCTCATGCATTTGCGGAACGAGAAGCGGCAATTCAGCACGGACCTGGATGGCACGCTGGATAGCCTTGATGACCTTGCGGCAAGGGCCGCCCAGCAAATTTTGAGCTGGCTTGATCGCGCGCCTCTGGATGAGGACAAACGCAGGCTTGCCAGGGCGGAGTTGCCACAGACGGATCAGGCTGCAAAATTCTACGCCGAAGGGCTGGAGGCGCTGGAAAACCGCCACTTGCGACTGGCGGTCGAGAAATTTCGTACCGCTCTTGTCCACGCCGGTGACCACCCCATGATTCTTGCGGCATTGGCCAGAACCCTCTCGGAACTGGGCTATCGCAAGTCGGCAATAGAGCTTGTCGAGCTGGCCAATCAAAAGAGCGCGAACCTTACCCGGCAAAGACAGCTGGAAATAGAGGGCGCCTATGCCCGTCTAAACCACGACTGGGAACGGGCAGCCCAGGTTTTGATTGCCCTGAAGGAATTCCATCCGGACGATGTACGGTACTGGCTGGACCTGGTGGAGGTTTATAACAAGGCCGGCGCCCACAAGGAGGCCATACAAGCTGTAACGGCACTGCGCGAGCTGACCGATCAGGACCCGCGCATAGATATTGCCGAGGCCAGCGTCTGGTATTATGGCGGCAATTATACCAAGGCGCTTCGGGCAGCCGACAAAGCCGTCGCCAAGGCCAGGTCACTTGGAAATGATGCCATTCTTGCCGACGCGCTCATGGCCCATGTCGATTCTGACGGCGAAAAAAGCGCGCCATATCTGAATGAAGCCCTGGCGATTTACCAAGCGCAAAACAACCCCGGAAAACAAGCTGCCGTGTTGCAGGAGATGGGCACTCTGGCCCGCGCTCGCGGGCGCCTGAATGATGCTGAAACCTACCTGAATAGAGCCATAGGCATAGCCCGGTCGATAGGCGATGAGCCC
>RFHL01000343.1 GCA_003696875.1 Bacteroidota bacterium
CATCCCAGAAGGGGGCGTGGTCGCTGCGCCGCAGATCGGGTGCTTGGCTGCCATTCCCAGGCACGGTCAGCCCGACCACGCGCAGCGCGGGCACGTAGGTAGCGGCGGCCTGGGCCAGCGCCTGATTCAGCGGCTGGGCCGCTCCATTGCCCACCACGGTCAGGAAGTTGCCGCGAAAACTGTCGGCCGCCACCGCCGCGTAGGCGGCGGGAAAGAGCAGGTTAAACCCCAGGGGCAGGCTTTGGCTGCCGGGGCTGGCGTCATAGTACCCGATCATCTCCATATTCAGCACGCCCGCGATCTCCTCATAGGGCGGCGGCCCCACCGTCCCCACATAGTGGATGCTCCCCAGGAGACCAGCTTCCTCCTGGTCAAAGGCGATATAGCGAATCGTGGCTTCGCTCAGGTAGGCACTCAGCACCCGCTGGATTTCCAGCAGGGCCGCTACCGCCGAGGCATTGTCATCGGCGCCCGGGGTCTGGGCCACCGCATCAAAATGGCCGTCCACCACCCAGGTTTCCCGCTCCCGGAGCAGGCCGGGCTGCCGCCCCAGAATGTTTTCCAGCCGATACCCGCCAAACAGGACCAACTCCTGTCGCTCAGTCTGCACCCCGGCGGCCAGGTACCGGGCTTCCAGGCTGTCTTTGATGGCGGCCAGGCCGCCGGGGGCGGCCAGCGCATGCCGGGGCTGCGCCAGCCAGGCCAGGTTGTCCCGCAGTCGCTGGCTGTCTACCTGCGCCACCAGCGCCGCGATGTCGACGGGCGCTTCGCTGAGTGCCACGAGCCGCACCCGGGTTTGCAGCAGGTTGAGGGCCCCGGGCGCCACCCAGCGGATCATTCGACCCGCTCCCGGTGCCACCCGCCCCGTATCACCCGTCAGGCTGTCGAGCGGCACCAGATGGGTCAGCCCGCCGTCCTCCGAAACCTGTAGGTACACCCGCGCCGTGTCCCCGCTCAGCGTGTAGGACACATCCAGGTAGTTGTGAAAAAAGTTGAACTGTGCTTCGACCTGCGATAGGCTGGGCGTCTGGCCCTGCACCGAGCTCATAACCAGGCAGAGGGCGGCGAGGACGAGCCCGCGAGGGGTAGGGGGAGAGATGCTCATGGCCCAAAATAGCCATTCGCCCCTGA
>RFHL01000344.1 GCA_003696875.1 Bacteroidota bacterium
GAGCAGGGGAGGACCGTCAGCCTGGAGGGGACCGGCGGCGGAGGGGGCTTGCCCCCCGTAGCCGCAGCACCCACATCAAAAGGATGCTGAAAAATCGGAAGCAAAGCCCCAGATTGGACCGCAGCCTCAGCCGGCAGGGCTGCCGGTGGCCAGATAGCGCTGCAAGCGGCTGGCCTGATGGCCCAATACGCCATCGACCGGCCCGGCGAGGACCTGCAGCCCTCCGGGGCGATAGCCTCCGACGGTGTAGGTCAGGGTGAGCCGGGTCTGATCGCCCTCGGCCTGGAAGGTCCAGCTCATGCTGCCGCTGACGGCCATGGCCTGCAGCGGGCCGAGGCCCCCGCTGAGCCGGACCATCTGTCCCGGTGCGACGAAGACGACCTGCATGTGCTGCACCCCGCCGCCCTCAGGCAGGCGCTCACAGAGGCAGCCGCCCGGCTGCGGCTGGAGATAGAAGTTGGCTGCCGACCCGCTGTAGCTGTGGCCGGCATCGTACCACTGGCTCACGTCAACAAAGGCCTGATAAGCCTCCATCGGGCTGGCGTCGAGCAGCAGGCTGTGCTGGATGGTAAATCCGTGGGCGGTGGAATCGATCACCTTGGCGCTCAGCCAGCCGGGCAGCAGGAGGGGCAAAAGCAGAATCATTCGGGGCATGGGAGAGGAGATAGGGAGGTGAGAAAATAAGAAACAAAAAAATCCGGATTGACGCTGGAAGGGGGGCGGCATTTGGGGGGGCATTTGCTAAATTCCCCCCCTTACAGAACCTATGTCTCGTCTGACCCTGATATGTGCGCTGCTGCTAGGTCTGCCCAGAGCCGGGCTCCTGGCCCAGATCGACAGCCTGCGGCCGGTACTCCCCGACGCCTCGGGCGTCGAGCAGGCCATTGAGGATGTCATCCTCGGCAACGAAGCCGGGGAGGATGTGGATTACACCTTTATCACCGATCAGCTGGCAGACCTGCGGGCGGAGCCACTGGACCTGAACCGGGCCTCCCGGGAGGCCCTGCGGCAGCTGCCGGGGATGACCGACCTGCAAATCCAGCGCCTGCGGCTGCACATAGAGACCTTTGGGCCGCTGCTGAGCATCTATGAGCTGCAAGCCGTGGCCGGTTTTGGGCCGGAACTCATCCGGCAGATCGCGCCTTTTGTAGCCGTGTACAGCGGCCGGGAGACCGATGTGCGACCTGAAGATGCCATCCCGGCCGGTCCGGATTGGGAAGAGGTGCGCCAGGGGATGACCTATGAATGGATCCAGCGGGTGACCTGGATCGGGGAGACGCAAAGGGGCTACACAGCCCCGGATACCAGCTTTCGGGACCTGACCGATGCGGAGGGCAATCTGCTGGGAGTGGATACGGTGTTGAGTACACGCTATGCGGGCAGCCCGTTCCGGAGCTATACCCGTTTTCGGGCGCGCTACCGGCAGCACGTGAGCCTGGTCCTGGTAGGCGAAAAAGACCCGGGTGAGGTCATGGCCTGGGATCC
>RFHL01000345.1 GCA_003696875.1 Bacteroidota bacterium
CCCCGTCTGCAGCGGCTGGTCGGTGCCGCTGCCCGCCGCCGCCTCGATGCCGGGCGGCAGATCTACTGGGCGGCGCTTGCCGCCCGCCTGCGGCGCGGCCTGCCCGCCCGGGACCTTGCCAGCGAGCTGCAGCTCGCCCGGGCTTTCCGGGGCACCTGTCCCGCCCTTGAGGCCGTCGTCGCCGAGCTGCTTCCCTCCGACAATCCCTTTTTTACCCCATAAACATCCCCCATGACCGGAGACATGCTCCAGGCCCTGACCTTTGCCGCCGACAAGCACCGCGATCAGCGGGGCAAGGACCGCCGCCTGAGTCCCTACATCAACCACCTGATCGATGTCGCCAACCTCTTGTGGCACACCGGCGGGGTACGTGACCGCGACACCCTGGTAGCCGGCATTCTGCACGACACCCTGGAGGACACCGAGACCACCCCCGAGGAGATCGCCCTTGCCTTTGGCGAGACTGTCCTGGGCTACGTGCAGGAGGTCACCGACGACAAATCCCTGCCCAAGGCCGTGCGTAAGCAGCAGCAGATAGACCACGCCCCGCACAAATCGGTGGCAGCGGCCCAGATCAAGATCGCCGATAAGAGCGCCAACCTGCACGACATCCTCATGCATCCCCCCGACGGCTGGCCGCAGGCGCGGCGGCAGGACTACGTGCGCTGGGCGCGGGCCGTCGTCTCGGCCCTGCCCCCGGTCAATCCCGGCCTGGAGGCCCACTTCGCCAGCATCGCCGACCGGGCCGACCGGGAGCTCTAGCCCGACTTTCTGAGCTTCACCTTCGTCCCCTGCTTGCCAAAAGCAGGGATTTTTTCTATTTTTAGCCAAAATTTTTAGGCCTGCTAAAAAGAGATGCATTTCTCAAAAAATATCTCTCCACCGACCGGCCTTCCTGTCTCAAAACAGTTGCATAGATATCAGCCAACCTATACCCGAGCGCCAAAACCGACGGCCACGCTAAGGCCTGTCTCGCCTCTCGCCCTCCTGAACGTAGTGAAGTCCCGCTTGCGGGATCGCCTCTCACCTCTCACCTATGTCTGATCTTCCCACCCCCAATGGCCAAGCAGAAGGCGGCGAAGCCCTCGCCACCCTCCCGGTCTCGGGCATGTATGAAAACTACTTCCTTGATTACGCCTCCTATGTAATCCTGGAACGGGCCGTCCCCATGCTGGAAGACGGGCTCAAGCCCGTGCAGCGACGCATCCTGCACGCGATGAAGGAGATGGACGATGGCCGCTTTCACAAGGTGGCCAATATCATTGGGCAGACGATGCAGTACCACCCCCATGGAGACGCCGCCATCGGTGACGCCTTGGTGAATCTGGGGCAGAAGGATCTGCTCATCGAGACCCAGGGCAACTGGGGCGATGTGCGCACCGGCGACAGCGCGGCCGCGCCGCGCTACATTGAGGCGCGCCTGTCCAAGTTTGCGCTGGAGGTGAGCTTCAACCGCAAGATCACCCAGTGGCAAACCTCCTACGACGGCCGCAAGCAGGAGCCACTCGCCCTGCCGGTCAAGTTCCCCCTTGTCCTCGCCCAGGGGGTGGAAGGCATCGCGGTGGGCCTCTCCACCAAGATCATGCCCCACAACTTCATTGAGCTGTGTCAGGCCTCCATTGCGGTGCTCAAGGGCAAGCGCACCCAGCTGATCCCCGACTTTCCCACCGGCGGCACCATCGATGCGTCCAACTACAATGGGGGAGAGCGTGGCGGCAAGATCCGGGTCCGGGCCCGTATCGAGACCCGCGACAAGAGCACCCTGCTGATCAAGGATATCCCCTACGGGACCACCACCTCCAGCCTGATTGACTCCATCCTCAAAGCCAATGACAAGGGGAAAATCAAGATCAAGAAGGTGGTGGACAACACCGCCCAAGAGGTCGAAATCGAGATCGAACTGGCCCCGGGCGTGTCGCCCGATGTCACCATCGACGCGCTCTACGCCTTTACCGACTGCGAAGCCTCTATCTCGCCCAATGCGTGTGTCATCATCGATGAGAAGCCCCACTTTCTCACCGTCGATGAGATTCTGCGTCTTTCCACGGCACACACCAAAGGGCTGCTGCGCCAGGAGCTGGAGATTGTCCTCGCGGAACTGAAGGAAAAGCTGCTCTTTTCTTCGCTGGAAAAGATCTTCATCGAAAACCGGATCTACCACGACATTGAGGAAGCCGAATCCTGGGAAGAGGTGTTGGCCACCATCGACCGGGGGCTGGAGCCCTTCAAGCCGCAGTTTTACCGGGAGATCACCCAGGACGACATCATTCGCCTCACCGAAATCCGCATCAAGCGGATCTCGAAGTACAACTCTTTCCAGGCCGATGAGCTGATCCGCAAGCTGGAAGCGGAAATTGCCGAAACTGAGCACCATCTGGCGCACCTCACCGAGTATGCGATCGACTATTTCCAGCGCCTGATCGACAAGTATGGCAAGGGGCGCGAGCGGCGCACCGCCATCGTCACCTTTGATACCATCGAGGCCACGCAGGTGGCCATCGCCAATGAAAAACTCTACGTCAACCGCAAGGAAGGCTTTGTCGGCTACGGGCTGAAGAAGGACGAATATGTCTGCGACTGCTCCGACCTGGACGATATCATCGTCTTCCGGGCCGATGGCAAGTACACCGTCACCCGGGTGCAGGAAAAGGCCTTTGTCGGCAAAAACATCATCCATGTGGATGTGTGGCACAAAGGCAACGAGCGCAAAATCTACCACGCGGTCTACCGGGACCCTACTTCCGGCAACAACTACATCAAGCGCTTTGCGGTGACGGCCATCACCCGGGACCGGGACTATGACGTTACCAACGGCAACGAAGGCACCAAGCTCCTCTACTTTGAGGTGCACCCCAACAGCGAGTCGGAAGTGATCACCGTGCAGCTGACTCCCGGCTGTCGGGCCAAGAAGAAAGTCTTCGACTACGACTTTGGCGAGCTGGCGATCAAGGGCCGTAACTCCCAGGGCAATGTCCTGACCAAGTATCCGGTGAAGAAAATCACCCAGAAGGCTATCGGTTCGGCCACGCTCGGTGGTCGTAAGATCTGGTACGATCCCATTGTGGGCCGCCTCAATACCGATGAGCGGGGGCAATTCCTGGGCGAATTTGACACCGACGACAGCATCCTCGTCCTCTACAAGGACGGTAGCTACGAGCAGACCAATTTTGAGCTTACCAACCGCTACGATCCGCAGAAGGTGCTCTCCGTGGAGAAGTTTTCTCCCGAAACGGTCATCACCGCCGTCCATTACGAGGGCAAGAACAAGGACTACTACGTCAAGCGCTTCCAGGTGGAGACCTCCACCCTGGACAAGGTCTTTTCCTTCATCAGCGACGCCAACGGCTCCAAGCTGGTGCTGGCCTCCACCAAACCGCACCCCTTCATCGCCTACGACGTGACCGTCAAGGGCAAGGACAAAGAGACCATCGAGCTCGATCTCTCCACCTTCATCGATGTCAAGGGCTGGAAAGCCAACGGCAACAAGCTCGACCGGCGCAAGGTGAGCCGCATTCGCGCCATCGACCGCAAGCCCGGCACCCTGCACACCGGCGACACCATCGAGTGGAGCGGGGACGAGATCAAGCACGACGACAAGGGGCAAGCAGAGCTGTTCTAGCCCAGAAGGAAAGCAGGGCGGCAACGAGACCTTTCCACAGGACGGGTACCTATCCCCCACAAAACACACAGGCGATGCCCCGAAAGCCGGGGCATCGCCTGTGTCATCAGGATCGGACAGTTTAGTTCATGTTCACCACCTTGCCCGAGCCGTTGATCCGGACCTCTACCTGGGGCTGCCCCTTGTAGTAGACATCCCCCGAGCCATTGATCTGTACGTCCAGTTGGTCGCCTACCTGTACCTCGCTGTTGCCAGAGCCAGAAACGGCCACTTCGGTGACGGAGGTCATCAGGTCATAGGCCATGATGTCGCCAGAGCCACGAATCTGGCTGCTGTGTTGCTCTACCTCGCCCGTATAGTCGAGGTTACCCGAGCCATTGATCAGGCTCTTGAGGCCTTTGGCGACAAGATCCAGGTAGATATCGCCGGAGCCGTTGATGGTCGTGGAGACGTCATCGGCAGTCATGATCAGGTCTATGGAACCTGAACCACTGATGATCAGCTCGGCGCTGGGCACGACAAAAGGCGTGCGGCCCATCACATCGCCAGAGCCGCCGATACGCAGATAACTCAGATCCGGCATGGTTACCTCAATCGTGATGTCAGGCGAGTTGATCACACAGCCGCGCAGGTCGGCTTCCCAGATACCCTCGATCACATCGTGTTCGATCTTGTCCAGCACGTCGCTGGGACCGGTGATCACCACCGAAAAGGCGGTATCCTGAGAGAGGTACACATCTGCCGGCACCTTCAGGTCAATGCCTGCAAAGCGGGGCAGGTCCAGGGTACGGCTTTCTTGCGGGCCATCGGCTACGGTGCAGATGGAGCCAGGCTCACAACTGGTCAGAAAGCCCATGGCGATTAGGACAAAGGCAAAGGTCAGGGTTTTGAAGGAGGCAGTCATCGGTATAATGGTTAATGGATTTTGGTCACTGCTGTCGATTCAATGACCGGTCTACCGGGGCGGGCGTGGCCTGCCCAGCCCTTGGGTTTGGCCCCAATACCAATATGACGGCCCTCAACCCGGGAAAAGCCGGAGTGAGTGCGGGCGCCCTCACCTGCCAGGGAAGGGGAAGGAGCAACAAAAAGCTTTAAGAATAATCCGAAGCCCTTACAGGCCGCAATTGCCCGAACGGAGGAGCTCCAACTCCTCGGTGAAGTAAAAGCAGGAATCCCCGGCGACCAGCTTGACCATATCCTGGCCCAGCTCAATGCGAAAGTCGGTCAGATCGCGGGTGTTGGTGTGGGCAAAGCGATAGGAATAGAGGTCCTCCCCTTCGCGAAAATTGCGGCTCTTGATGACCGAGCGCAACTTGTCAAATTCGTAGATCACCCCCTTGTCGCGGTCAATCCGCCAGGTGTGGTTGTTGTCGTAGTACTTGATGCGACGGATCAGGTCTGGGTCCGTGAAGTATTCCGGCTCCCCCACCATATCGAGCGTGACCTGCCCACTGAGCATGTCGATGTCAAAATTGGCCACCGCCAATATGCCGTGATCGGGGGACATCACCCAAAGCGAGCGCTCGCGCTGCGTCTTCATCCCGATACGGGAGCGCCGCAGGATGTACCAGACAGGCCCATTGACCTGAGGGGACGGCCGCTTGTCGATCACCAGAAAGTAATGGAAGTCCGAATACTTGAAGAGGGTGTCACCGGGCGCTTTTTCTGAATCCAGCAACAGGACCCGGCGCGTGAGGTCGGCATTTTCCTCAATCTGATAAACCCGGGTCGGGGTCGTGGCGAGGAAGCCCTCAAAGGAGGAGGAAAACATCCGATAAGAAAAGGGAAAAAGCGAGACGCCCCGCTCCGAAACCTGAGGTTGTGCCCCGATGTAGTACCAGTTGTCCTCGTCCAGATACGTGGTATCCGTCAGCCCGCCAAAGGGCGGGTCGGCCACAAAGTCTTCTTCACACCCGACCACCGCAAGTAGTCCGCACAAGGCGATGATCACCAAAAAGGAACCCTGGAGGGATGCTTTCATATCAGGGGTATACGGGCCGTAACCAAAACAAATCTAACAGAACCAGCCTACTTCCCCAAATTGTCCCAATCTTTGAAAGGAATCTCCGGCTAGCAGGGTGCTGAGACGGGCAAATGTCCCACCCCCCCTGCCGGATCATGTCAAAAGTTTCGCTACCTTTGATCAGGAAAGCCCGGCCTATGGACTCCATTATTCACCTCGAACACATCCGCAAGACCTATCAGATGGGGAAGGTCCGCATCCACGCCTTGCGGGATGTATCCCTCGACATTTATCCCAATCAGTATGTGGCCATTATGGGTCCTTCGGGTTCGGGCAAGTCTACCCTCATGAACATCCTCGGCTGCCTCGACACCCCCTCCGGGGGCAGCTACTTCCTCAACGGGACAGATGTGAGCAACATGAGCGACAGCGATCTCGCCTACACCCGCAACAAGGAGATCGGCTTTGTTTTCCAGACCTTTAACCTGCTGAGCCGGTCCACGGCCCTGGAAAATGTCGCCCTGCCCCTGGTATATGCTGGTCTCGGAAAGCCAGCCCGACTGGCGCAGGCGCGGGAAGCCCTCACCAGCGTAGGGCTCGGTGACCGGGTAGACCACAAACCCAATGAACTCTCCGGGGGGCAACGGCAGCGCGTGGCCATTGCCCGAGCTTTGGTCAACCGGCCTTCCATTATCCTGGCCGATGAGCCTACGGGCAACCTCGACACCCGTACCTCTTACGAGATCATGGCCCTCTTTGATGAGCTGCACGCAGCCGGCAATACCATCATCCTCGTTACCCACGAGGAAGACATCGCCCACTATGCCCACACCATCGTGCGGCTGCGCGACGGCAATGTAGAAACCGTCGAAGAGGACGCGCGGCGCGTCCACGAGCCGCCGCCCCCCAGCAACTGATGTTGCCTTTGCCTATCCCAACCGCTGGTCGATCCACCCCAGATAGGTGTCAAACAGGGTCTCCCGGATAGGATCGTGGTGCAGCTCGTGAAACCCACCCTCCCAGGGCTTCCAGGTCACATCGCCGCCCGCAGACTGGGCAAAGGCCTCACTGGCCCGCCAGTCGGTAATCCGGTCGCCGGTCCCGTGCACCAGGAGCAAGGGATAGCTCCAGCTGCCCGCCTGTTCCATCAACCATTCGCCCTCCCGGTGCACCGCCATAAAAAGGGCCGGGCTGATCATGTCGTGAATCAGGGGGTCCTCCTGATAGCGCTGCACTTCCACCGGATCGCGGGAGATGCCGCTGGCATCAAGCTTGGTTGACTGGGTAAAGGCCGGGTAAATATTGACCATGGTTTTGGCCAGAAAGAGGTCGACGCTGGAAGGCTTGAAGGCCAGGCGCAGCCAGGGAGAGGAAAGGATCACCCCCTGTACGGCCGGCTGCTGGTGTAGCACATAGCTCGCGGCGAGGCAGCCTCCCATACTATGCCCGTAAAGAAAGACCGGTACCTCAGGCAGGCGGGTACGCATCGTTTCCAGAAAAGCCCCGATGCTGGCATGCAGGGCTTCCAGGCTGGGCGCATGGCCCCGCTTGCCGGCCGTCTGGCCGTGGCCATAGAGGTCAAAAGCCGCCACGGCCAGGCCGCCCGCCGTCAGGG
>RFHL01000346.1 GCA_003696875.1 Bacteroidota bacterium
AATCCCACCGTCACCTACAGCAGTCCCGGCACCTACGATGTGCAGCTGGCCGTCGCCGGCCCCGGCGGCCTGGATACCCTGGCCCACCCGGCGCTGGTGCACGTGGTCAGCCCGCCCTCGGCGAGCCTGGCGCCACTGCCCAGCCTCTGTGCCGACGCCCCTATCCTCACCCTTAGCGGCGGCATACCCGCTGGGGGAACCTACAGTGGCACCGCCGTCAGCGGCGGCACCTTTGACCCGGCCCTGGCCGGGCCGGGGAGCCATGTGGTAACCTACACCTATACCGACACCACCGGCTGCAGCGATCAGGCCCAAGCCAATCTTGTCGTTCATGCCGTACCGCTGGTGACGCTGGCCCCTTTTGATCCCTGGTGCGAAGGGGCGGGCCCGCTGCCCCTCAGCGGTGGTAGCCCGGCCGGGGGCATGTATTCCGGCCCCGGCGTGGCGGGAGGTAGCCTTGATCCCAGCCTGACAGGCAGCGGCCCGCAGGCCATCATCTATTCCTACACCAATAGTGAGGGATGCCAGGCGGCAGATACGGCCTTGCTGATCATCAGCCCGACGCCCGTGTTGAGCTGGAGCGGGCCGGCAGACCTGTGCCAGGAAACCGCTGCCCTGACGCTCAACCCCGGCAGCCCGGCCGGGGGCACCTTCCTGGGGCCCGGCATTTCGGGCAGCAGCTTTGACCCGGCCTCGGCCGGTGCGGGCACCCATGCCCTGGGCTATGCCTATGGCGAGAACGGCTGTCATGACACCATATGGTCCGACCTGACCGTCTGGCCTACCCCGCCCGCTCCGACCTTTACCGTCAATGGCCTGCAACTCATCTCCAGCATCGCCACCGGCAACCAGTGGTATGTGGATGGACAGGCGGTAAGCGGGGCGAATGAACCCATCTTTGCGGTAGGCGATTCGGGCCTCTATCAGGTCGCGTACACCGACAGCCTGGGCTGCACCTCCCCCCTGTCGGAAGGTCACTATCTGGGACCCTATGGGACGAGCATCGAGGGCCATCTGATGGCCGGATTATGGCTTTTCCCCAATCCGGCTGACCACTCGCTGCAACTGCGGGTCCCTTCCCGGCCTGGCCAGGTGCTACGCATCCGGCTCTTTGCCCTCACCGGCCAGGCGGTGTATCAGCAGACAGCCACGGCTGCCAGCGACACCTGGGAGGCAACCTTGCCCACCCGGGATATCGCCAGCGGCTTGTATCTGCTGGAAGTATCGGGAACTGACCGCCCGGCCGCCTACCGGCAGCTGGAGGTCCGGCACTAGGCTTCCTAGACGGAAGCCCCTGCGGAGGCCTCTCCTTTCCGGAGGGGCCTCCGACTTTTGGAGACATTTCCCTTCCTGACCGAAACTGTGTACTTTCATCCCCAGACAACCCTCTTTCAACTCACCCTGATTATGAAGAAAAAACTCCTCGTTTGTACCGGCGGGGGCGACTGCCCCGGTCTCAATGCCGTCATTCGCGCCATCGTCAACAGTGCCGAGGCAGATGGCAACTGGGAGGTCTATGGCAGCATCGAAGCCTATAACGGGGTCCTGATGGACCCCATGGAGATCGTTCCGCTCAACGGCCAGAATACCGGCGGAATCCACGTCCGCGGCGGGACCATTATCGGCACCACCAATCGGGGCGGTCCCTTTGGCTGGCCGGTCCAGCAGCCTGATGGCAGCTGGACCAGCGAGGACCGCTCTGACGAGCTCCTGCGCCGGCTGAAAGCCGAGGGCTTTGAGGCGGTTATCAGCATCGGTGGGGACGGCTCTCAGGCCATTTCCCAAAAACTCTTTGAAAAAGGCCTCCACATCGTGGGGGTCCCCAAGACCATCGATAACGACTTGTCGGCCACGGACTATACCTTTGGGTTCCAGACGGCCGTACAGATTGCCACCGAGGCGGTGGACAAGCTGGTGACGACGGCCGAGTCGCATAGCCGAGTGATGATCCTGGAGGTCATGGGGCGGGATGCGGGCTGGATCGCCCTGCATGCCGCCATCGCGGGCGGCGCGGAGATCTGCCTGATTCCGGAAATTCCCTACGACATTGAGAAGGTCAAGGCCGCCATCGACGCGCGCTATCAGCAGCGCCGGGGCTTCGTAAATATAGTCGTGGCCGAAGGGGCCAAGCCCAAAGGTGGTGAGGTTGTCGCCACCGAAGCCCAGGAAGCCGGCTACGGCCACGCCCGTCTGGGCGGGATCGGCTTTGCCTTGAAAGAATCGCTGCAGCAACATGGCTGCACGGCCAGCATGCGGGTAACCGTACTGGGGCACTTGCAACGCGGAGGGATTCCTGAGGCTTTCGACCGCATCCTCGCCACGCAGTTTGGGGTCAAGGCCTTTGAGCTGGTCAAAGAGGGAAAATACGGCCATATGGCGGCTCTGCGACACAAGGAGATCATCGCGGTCCCGCTGGAAGAGGCCATCGCTCACTACAACTACGTAGATCCGGAAGGCTACCTGGTCCACTGTGCCCGACAGGTGGGGATCAGCTTTGGGGATTAACAAGTTCCGGATTCGAGGTTCTGCCCACGAAGGTCTGTGTCTGGTGAAAACCAGCGATTCAACCGGCTGATTTCCATACTTTTAGCTTGTAACAGACCGTATAACCAAACACACAGCCCGCCTTTGCACAGGGTGCAAAGGCGGGCTGACGGGTTTTTACAGACGGTAGAAGATGAGGCGTTCCTACTCTTCGACCTTCTTCCCCATGAGAAAGGTTTTGATAAAGTCGTCGAGGTCGCCGTCCATGACGGCCTGCACATCGGTGCTTTTCAGCTCGGTGCGCAGGTCCTTGACCTGCTTGTAAGGATGAAAGACATAGTTGCGGATCTGTGATCCCCATTCAATGGCATCTTTCTCGGCTTCGGCATCGGCAGCCTCTTCGCGGCGGCGCTCAAGCTCCAGATCGTATAGCTTGGACTTGAGCAGCTGAAAAGCCTTTTCCTTATTGCGGAGTTGGGAACGCTCGGTCTGGGAAAAAATGACAATGCCGGTGGGGATGTGCTTGAGACGCACCGCTGTCTCCACCTTGTTGACATTCTGCCCACCTTTGCCGGAAGAGTGGGTCGTCGTCACCTCCACATCGTTGGGGTTGATGTCGATCTCGATGCTGTCATCGACCAGAGGCCGCACGTCTACCGAGGCGAAGGTCGTCTGTCGCTTGCCCTGGGCATTGAAGGGACTGATGCGCACCATGCGATGCACGCCTTTTTCCCCTTTCAGGTAGCCGTAGGCAAATTCGCCATCAATCTCCATCTCGACACTCTTGTAGCCGGCAACATCGCCCTCGACCTCGTTGAGGATGTGGACCTTGAAGCCGTGCCGCTCACCGTACATGATGTACATGCGGCGCAACATACTCACCCAATCCTGGCTCTCGGTGCCCCCGGCACCAGAGTTGATTTCCAGGACGCAAGACAGGCGGTCCTCCTCCTTGTCCAGCATCTTGCGAAACTCCAGTTCCTCCACCAAGGCCTCGGCCTTGGCAAAAGCCGCGTCGACATCGGCTTCTTCGGCTTCTTCCTCGCGCCAGAATTCGTAGAGGACTTCTACCTCGCCCAGGGCCGACTCAGCCGCCGCATAGGCGCCGGTCCAGGCCTTCAGGGCCGATATCTCTTTCAAAACCTTCTGGGCCTCCTCGGGATGGTCCCAAAAGTCGGGTTGGTGGCTGATCGCCTCTTTTTCTTCGATGGTGGCAAGCTTCGCAGCCACGTCAAAGATAGCCCTTCAGCGCGTACACGCGCTCTTGAAGGCCTCGTAGTTGGTCCTGAGTCATGATGGGTATTCAGGGGTGGAACAAAATGAAACGGGCTGCTTCTAAAACAGCAGCTTCAAAGATAGCCCGCCACAGGCCAGGGGCCAAATACCAGGCGAGCAAATAAAACCAGATTCCGGCCTGCTGCTGAGGCAGCAGGCCGGAATCATTAGGTAATCAGGGCTTACTGGGCCTCTACCAGTTCCAGAACGTGATCGTACAGATTCTCCTCGTCCCCGGGGGCATAAGAAGTGTGCTGATAGACCACCTCCATGTTGCCATTGAGCAGGAAGGTGTGAGGAATGTTGACCACATTCATGGCCCGCTTGAATTCGTTGTTTTCGTCCAGAAATACATCATACTCCCATCCCAGCCCATTGACCAGCGAGCGCACGCCCATGCTGGTACGGGCATCGTCGATCGAAACGGCGATCAGACGCACGCCGGTCTCGGCCTGCCAGTCGGGATACAAATCCTGGATGGCGTTGAGCTCCTTGATGCAGGGCTTGCACCAGGTAGCCCAAAAGCTGATGATCACCGGATCTCCCTGGTTTTCCCAGGTGGAGGTGTTCACTTTGGCACCCGTAAAGTCGGTCACATTAACCGAGGGGAGGCCAGACTGCGCCTGCAAGCTCATCAGGCCAAAGAAGGGCAGCAACAACAGAAAGGAAAGTTTCATGTTCATATCAGACAATCTCATGTTGAGGATGGAAAAGCCAGATTCACCTGGTCAAAACGTGTAGGGAGACAGAGACAGTATCCCTGTTCCTGAAAAAATCACCCCTCCTTTGGTAGGCAAAAGGATGCAGAGGTCACTGAGGTGAGGCAAGATAGGGATTTTTGCCATCGGTAGCGGCCCATACTTTATACGAAAAATGGAAGCAAATAGTATCTTCATCCGAAAAATGCCCCACGCCAATTAGGGAACAACCACCAGCCGTCGCCCTTCCTGCCAGTGAGCTCCCTTCAACTGCAGCCAGTAGGTGCCGGCGGCCAGGCCCGCCAGGGAGATTTCCCAAACATGGACGGCCTGAGGAGGCCGCTGCCCCTGCCGCAAACGCCTGCCCCGCGCATCAAAGAGGCTATACGTCAGGGCCTCAGGCCGGGTTCCCTCCCATCGCAGCTGCACCCGGTCCCGGGCCGGGACCGGGAAAAGTTGCCATTCGCCCCTGACAGGGGGCTCATTCAGATCGGTCGTCCAGATATACTCGGTAAAAGGACCATAGCTACAGCCGTAGAAATCACTTACCGAAAAGGTGAAAGGCCCCTCACTCAATCCGGTTCGGGTGGGCTCCGTGCTGCCATCATCCCAAAGGATGCTGTAGGGGGCTGTGCCCCCGACCGGCAACACGGATACGCTGCCCGTGCCGCTGCCATCATCCGGTTGACGACGGTACTCTGGCTGCAAAGGCGCTGGCTCAGGCAGGTCTACGGAAAAAGTCGTGGCACAGCCATCGGGGTCGCTTACTGTGACGGAATAGGCCCCGGCCGAGAGCCCTGAAAGACTATCCTGCTGCGGGCCATGGTCCCAGGCATAGGTGAAGGTCTCGCCGCCCAGGCGGCGGATCGCGATCGCCCCGTCCTGCCCCCCGGGGCAGGAGACGGGATGTACGACCGGGTACACCTCCGGCCCGGCCGGAGCTGCGACCCGGACCTCGGTCGCAAAGCTACAACCGCCCGCATCCTGGATCTGCACCGGATACCAGCCCGCCGCGAGATCGCTGCGGCTCAGAGCCTGCTGCCCATCGGGCCAACTGGCCTGGTAGGGAGGCTGCCCCCCTTGCAGGCTGAGGGTCGCCCCGCCCAGGCTACTCCCGTCGCAGGCGGCAGGGCTGGTCTGCACATCCAGGATCAAGGGGCTGCCATCTGGACAAAGGCGGGTGCCCGCCGAGCGCGCCACGCCCCAGACGCGCCGTGTCTGGGCATCCTGGACCCAGGCCACCAGGTGATGCGTGGCCGACAGCAGCTCGGGGGCCGGTGCCCAGGCCAGCGAAAAGGTCTGGCTCTGGCCCGGGGGCAAGCTGGCCAGACTGATGCCATCGGCATTGGGGAGGAGGTAGCGCAGCACGTGTGGAAAGACCGTCTCTCCATTTAGCCCAGAAGGCTGGGCAAACAGGACCTCCTCCTGCACCACCGCCACGTAGAGGCGGGGATCTGTGCCCGGCGGATCCAGCAGGGCGGTTACCCCAACCGACACATTGACCACGCCATTGCCAGGACTGCGATGAAGGTCCAGCGCATACAGGCCCGGTTGCCGGACCTGTCCATCGATGGCCTCGCCGTTGAGCCCATCGACGGCCCCTTCGTAGCTGCCCCCGGTGATGGGGCGTCCCTCCAACAACCCATAGGGCACGCCGCCGATCTGGTAAAAGTTGATCCGCCCGCTATGTGCCAGGGGGTTGAAAAGATGCATGGGGTCATTGTTACCCAGGGGCCAGGAGGCATGGTAGATGACCGGAGCCACCTGGTCCCGGTGGTTATAGAGCGCATCGTGCAAGCCGGGATTTTGCTGGGCACAGGTCTGGCAGTTGTGTTGGGTAAAGGCCTCGACGAGCACCGGCCGGTCCGGGGCGCCTGCCACCACAGTCACGGTAAAGGAGACCGTATCGTTGGCAGGAATCAGGTCTGCCTGCCCATTGGGCTGGGCCACCCACAGCCGGAGCTGGTGGGTGCCCGGCTGGGTGGCGGCCCAGGGCAGGGGGTGGGTGCGGGTTTGGCTGGCCAGCGGAGCAATCCGCTCCTGTCCCTGGTGCACCATTTGGGGGGCTTCTCCCTCCACCTGCCAGGCCAGCTGATAGGAGGAAACCGGCTCGGTACCCCGATTGGTGACGGTCATCTCAAATGACAGGAAGCCCGGACGCAGGTAGGCCGGAGGTGGCACGATGCTGAGGGCCAGGTCCCGCGCCGGCGGGACGGTGAGCTGTACGTCGTCGATGGCTACTCCGGTGCCCCAGCCACCCCCATCATCGTGACGGAAAGCCAGTTGCAGCTGGGCATGTCCCCGCCAGGCGTCGAGGTTGAGGGTGTGGGTGGACCAGGTGCCCGTGGGGGGTAAGGCAAACACCTCCTGCCAGGGGCCATCCGCCCGGGTGCGGGCCAGCACATGACCCTGGGAGCCAAAAATCCCGTCGAAGTAGGTTGAGAAGGTCAAGAAGAGGGCGGGCAGGCCGCGGGTATCCACCGGCGGCAGGATCAGTATATCCTCGCTCATGTCGCAACCGCAGACATCGTCATTGGAGGCCGCGAAGCGGCCGCGGGCGGGGATGCGCCAAAACGAGCCGCTCAGGCTCGCGGAGTCTCCTACCTGCCAGCCGCTGGAGCCGGGGGCCTGGCTACGGGACCAGCCCGGAGGCAGGGTCCCGGCCGAAAAGTCGGCCTGGAGCAGGGTATCGGCCTGCCCCGTCACGGATACGTGGCACACGAACAAGAGAAGCAGGATCAGGAAAAAGGCGCGCATGAGGGTGGATTCAGGTTGAGGGACAGTAAGAAAACAGCCATTCCGGTCAAAAGTTGCTCCAACATAGCGTCCCGGCGCCAAACGGACTGTCGCACAGCTTACCAAGCAGGATTTGCCTCACACATAGCTGGATTGTATTTCCAAATCCCCCCCCTGAGCCCTACTTTTGTGGGCAATAAAAGCTGCGATTCTCGCGGCGACATCTCTGATTTTCCTCCTATGTCTGACGCACAGACCCTCAAACAAACGGTCGAATCCCATATTGCGGCTCTGCCCCTGGCCGATCGGCAGCCGGAAAACCTTTATGCCCCTATGGTATACATCCTGGGCATGAAAGGCAAGCGCATCCGCCCGATCCTCACCCTGCTGGCCTACCAGGCGGTGTCAGGACGTCCCGTCAGCGAGTCGCTGAACCTGGCCTGTGCGGCGGAGGTGTTCCACAACTTCACCCTGATGCACGACGACATCATGGACCGGGCACCGGTACGCCGGGGACAGCCTACGGTGCACATCCGTTGGGACGAAAACATCGCCATCCTCTCGGGTGATGCCCTCTTTGCCTATGCCATGGAGCTGGTCGTCAAGGACTTTCCCGAGAAAGCTGCGCCCTTGGCGATTGAGTTTTCGCGGGTGTCGATGGCGGTCTGCGAGGGACAAATGGAGGACATGGATCTCGCCCTGCGCAGCGAGGTCTCGATTCCTGAATATGTAGAGATGATCCGGAAAAAGACAGCGGCTCTCCTTGGAGGCTGTCTCGCGATGGGTGCCATCGCCGGTGGCGCATCAAGCAAGCAGGTGGAGAAATTTCGCCAATATGGCGAGAAACTTGGCATCGCCTTCCAGCTGCAGGACGATCTGATGGACGCCTTCCCCCCGGAAGGCTTTGGCAAGCAGGTTGGAGGCGACATCATCGAAAATAAGAAAACCTATCTCTACCTGCGCGCGCTGGAACTCGCCAACCCCGAGCAGGCTACCCGCCTGCAGGTGCTGTTCCAAACCGATATGGGCACCGACAAAGGTAAGGTGGCAGAGGTGCTGGATATCTTTCGGCAGCTGAATATCCCGGGGCAGACCCAGGCCCTGATCGAGTCCTATTTTCAGGAGGCCCTTCAGCTGGGCGAAGAACTGGCGGC
Source organism: Bacteroidota bacterium (assembly GCA_003696875.1). Taxonomy (GTDB): domain Bacteria; phylum Bacteroidota; class Bacteroidia; order J057; family J057; genus RFHL01. The sequence goes on from RFHL01000346.1 coordinate 8,348, forward strand.
CGAAACCGATTTTGGTCCCATGAAGGCCTACCTCGGGGTGATTGCCAAGCGCAAAATCTGAGCAGGGCCAGAGGTTAGAATTACGGCAAATGCGTTTTTACTGATAATCAAATTATACATACATTTGATTATCAAAATTGTCGCCATGAATCCTGCCTTACTGCTAGCCTCCCCCGTCGCCCTGGCTCTCGCTCTGATCATCCTTGCCGTCAGCCTGTGGGGCTTTTTCCGCGAAGAATTCCGGGACAAGCACACGCTGATCCCCTACGACATGATCGTCTACAAGGAGTATTGGCGCATCATCACCAGCGGCTTGATCCACGGCAACTGGTTTCACCTCACGCTGAACCTGATCACCTTTTACTTCTTTGCCTTTCTGCTGGAGCAGCGCCTGGGGCATTGGCAGTTTGGATTGTTTTTCCTGCTCGCCCTGATTCTGAGCAATGTAGCCGTGACCCTCATCTACCGCAACGACTCGGCCTATGAAGGCAGTGTGGGGGCTTCGGGAGCCATCAGCGGGATCGTGTTAGGGGCCGTACTCTGCTATCCCTATCTGGAGTTTGGCCTGCCGTACCTGTCCAATGTGTGGCCCTGGCTGCGCCTGCCCGCCATGCTGGTGGCCGGTGCCTACCTGATCTACACCCTGGTACAGGCCCTGCGCAAGCACGAGGACCGCATCAACCACCACGCCCACTTGTGGGGCGCCATTGCGGGCATCGCGCTGACGTTCCTGATCAAGCCGAGTGTTTTTTATACCTTGAGTACTTTCTTCCGCTCCCTGTAAAGGGCCCCGCCGGGGCCTGCCGACCCACATGCGTATGGCCTACTCGCTCTGGCTGCTCCCTGCAAAAGATGATGCGGTATGGATGGCCGCGCTACAGCATCGCCTGAGATCCTTTCTCGGTGGCCCCGGCTTTGCGCCCCACCTCACCCTCTGGGGACAGGTGCCAGCCCTGTCCCCCGCCACCCTGGATACGCTGGCCCGGATCAGCCGACATATACTGCCACTCGCTCTCCCCCTGTCCGGCAAAGGGCAGGGGGACCTTTTTTTCCGGGCGGTGGTCCTGGAGGTGGATCCCATCCCCCCGCTTCTGGCCCTCCGGGAAAGCGTTGCCCAGGAATTGAGGGTGGAAGATCCGCGCCCCTATGCGCCCCATTTTAGTCTGGCCTACGGGCACTATACGACGGCTCAGCGCCTACAGGCGCTGGATCAGATCGGTCCCCTCCCAGAGACGTGCACCGTCGATCGCTTGTCCATCCTTCGCACAGGTGAAGCAGGTAAGATCTTGCTCCCCGATGCCTGGGAAGAAATCAGGACCTGGCCCCTGGGTCCTCCTCCGCGGGATTAGCGCCTCTGCCCAGCCAGCGCCCCAGGCGCAGGCGTCGCTCATGCCACCAATCCCGGAACATGAGCCAGGTGCTCTCATTAAACAGAGAGGCATCCATGGTAGCTTGATAGGTGAAATAGAGCGCAATGGGTGCGCAGACCAAGACCGACAGCCAGGCCCCGACCCAGGGGTCCATGACCCCTTCTTTGGCAAACTTCTTCCCGTAGGTGGTCAGAACATAGAAGACGAGAAAAAACACGATAGACACCAGGGCTGGCGGCCCCAGGCCGCCTTTGCGGATGATGGCCCCGAGCGAAGCCCCGATCAGAAAAAAGACGATACAGTTAAAGGGTAGCGCGTAGCGGAAATAATACTCATAGGCGTAGCGGCGCTGCGACTCCTCCTGGTCTTCCCGTTTCTTGACCATAAACTCCACATAGCTGCGCACCGCCCGGGCGTTGACCAGCGCCCGGCTGATGAGATCCACCTCATCCTCCGTTTCATAGCAGCCTAGGAGGCTGTCCTGGGCCCCCAACTCCACCACCGCCAGGGGCAAGCCCTGTCGGGTGGAATCCGTCAAGTAGTAGGTAAAACTGGTGTCGACCTTGGTGTAGCGGCTCAGTTGCAAGATCGATTTTTCGATGTATTGAGCCTCCAGGATATCCAGGCTGTCGAGGGCATCGGCCAGGCGATGCATGGGCAGGGTGATCTGGTGCCGAAACTGCTTTTCGTCGGTGCGGTCCAGTTCGAAGCCTTCCAAAGTGAAGGCATAGATCAGTGAGTCAAAGTAAGTGCGGCCAAAAGGCAAATTTTGCTTACCGTCCTTCTCCTTGAGGTTGTAGGCCTCGTAGCGGACTCCAGCATACAGCAGCATGTACATCTGGTTGCCCCGCAGGCCCATGCGGGCCGAGTCGGCCAGGATGATGTCGGTGTTGCCGCGGTTCTCGGTGTGATTGTAGATGAGGACATCGAAGAGAGTGCCAGATTCGGTGTTTTTGTCCGAAACGCGGATCACATAGCCATCAATGTCGGAGTAAAAGTGTCCCGGCTTGATGGCGACATCGGCCTTCTTGCGCTGCACATCATAGTAGAGCGAGAAAAATTTGAGATTGGCCCGGGGAATGATCTCAAAAGAGAACCAAAGCGAAAAGGAGGTCAGCAGGATGGACAGGATCAGCGTGGAGCGCATGATCTTAAACAGGCTGATGCCGCAGGACTTGATGGCGGCGAGCTCATTGTGCTCGCCCATATTGCCAAAGGTCATGAGCGCAGCAGCCAGAATGGCAACCGGCAAAGCACTGAGGATCAGCCGACCTCCGGCATAGTAAAAGAGCTTTCCCAGGATGGCCGGCCCCAGTCCCTTGCCCATGATTTCCTGGATATAGAGCGACATAAACTGCATCACGAGGATGAAGAGTATGATGATCAAGCTCATCAGGAGCGGCCCCAGAAAGGAGCGGAGCACCAGCCAGTCTATGCGTTTTATGGGAATCAAGTTAGGAGAATCGGAATGCGTTTGCTAAGGGTGTCTGCCACAGGCGGAAAGGTTGTAAGGCTCTTGCGGGCAAGCGGGCCCAATATCGGACCTTACCGCATACCCGTTCATCAAGCCGTCCCGGCCAGCAGGTAGAGGACAGCCATCCGGACGGCCACGCCATTTTCCACCTGATCCAGGATGATGGATTGAGGCGCGTCGGCCACTTCGCTGGTGATCTCCACCCCCCGGTTGATGGGACCGGGGTGCATGATGACGAGCTCTTTGTCCAGTTCCTCCAGCAGGGGGAGGTCCAGGCCGTAAAGCAGGGAGTACTCCCGGAGACTGGGAAAATAGCGGATGTCCTGCCGCTCCAGTTGAATGCGCAGCATATTGACCGCATCGGCCCAGCGCAGGGTATCGCGCAGGTCGTAAGAAACCTCCACCCCGAGGCTTTCGATATGCTTGGGAATCAGGGTGGGCGGACCACACACCCGGACCTTGGCCCCGAGTTTGTTGAGGGCAAAAATATTGGACAGGGCTACCCGGCTATGGGTGATGTCGCCGACGATGGCGACCCGCAGGCCCTGAAAGCTATTGAACTTTTCGCGCAGCGAATAACAGTCCAGTAAGGCCTGGGTGGGATGCTCATGGGTACCATCTCCGGCATTGATGATCTGAGCCGGAATGTGCCGGCTCAGGAAGACCGGCGCGCCCGGCAGGGGGTGCCGCATCACGACCATGTCCACCTTCATGGCCAGGATGTTGTTGACGGTGTCGAGCAAAGTCTCCCCTTTCTTGACGCTGGAGGAGGAAGCAGAGAAATTGATGGTATCGGCCGAAAGCCGCTTTTCCGCCAATTCGAAGGAGATACGGGTGCGCGTGGAATTTTCGAAAAAGAGATTGGCAACGGTGGTGTCCCGCAGGGAGGGCACTTTCTTGATCGGGCGGTTGATCACCTCCTTGAAGTTGTCGGCGGTTTCGAGAATCAGCTGGATATCTTCGGCAGTGATGTACTTGATCCCCAACAGATGCCGTGTACTAAGTGCCATGCGTGCGGAGTTGGTATTGCAGTAAGAAAAAAGGCCCACTCCCGGGGCCATACCCTATGCGCCCCTAGGGCTCCTGATCCACCAGATACACCCGGTCGGTGCCGCCGCTCTCGGCCAGCTCCACCAGCACCCGCTGGGACCGGATCGTATCCACCTCTATGCCAATATAGGTAGGCTCAATCGGCAGTTCCCGGCGATGCTTGCGATCTACCATGACCAGCAGCTCGACGGTCCGCGGCCGGCCAAAGGCCAGCATCGCGTCCATCGCCGCCCGCACCGTGCGGCCGGTGTAGAGCACATCATCCACCAGAATCACCCGTTTGTCCTCAATCAAAAAATCGACACGGGTGCGATTGGGCTGGAGGGGCTTGTCTCGCTTGCGGAAATCGTCCCGAAAAAAGGTCGCATCCAGCTCCCCCATAGGCAGGTGCAAACCGGGAACCAGCTCAGCCATCAGCCCCTGCAACCGCCGGGCGAGAAATACCCCCCGGGGCTGTGCCCCGAGCAGGACCGTATCGGCAAAGTCTCCATAGTTTTCCATCAGCTGGTGGCACAGCCGCAGCAGAGTGATGTGGAGTTTCCCTTCTGGAAAGAGGTCGAGTTGTTCGGCGGTATTCATTACCCGCAAAAGTGCAAAGAATCTTGCCCCTTGGCAAGCCTCTCCCCCCGCCCGATGCCGACCCAAAAAGGGGAGAAAGCTCCTCCAGAACTGGGTTCCCGGGCTTGTCTATTCGCCTACCTTGGCTAACTTGCCGACCCAACGACGGCTTCATGCTCCCCCTGCGCGCACACATCGGCTACGGCATCGGCGACTTCGGGCAAAATATTGTCTTTCAGGCGGTAACCATTTACCTCCTGAGCTTCTACACCGATGTCTTTGGCTTGTCCCCCGCTTTCGCGGGGGGGCTGTTTCTGGCCGCCCGCATCTGGGACGGCCTGAACGACCCGCTGATGGGCTATCTCGCCCAGCGCACCCGCAGCCGCTGGGGCCGCTACCGGCCCTACCTGCTGCTCGCTTCCATCCCGGTAGCCCTGAGCATGTTTTTGTTGTTTGCAGCCCCCGACCTGAGCATGACTGGTCGCCGCTGGTACGCGGTGGGTACCTACCTGCTGTTCGGGATGTCCTTCACCGCCCTCAACGTGCCCTACGGCACCCTCACCGCCCTCATGACCACCGACTACCGGGAGCGCGCCCGCCTCACCGGCTGGCGAATGAGCTTCGCGATGCTGGGCGGCATCGCGGCGGGCTTTGGGTTCTTGCCGGTGGTGGAAGCCTATGGCGGGGGCCTCGGTGGCTATCGGAAGGCCGCTCTGCTAGCCGGCGGGCTCATCCTGCTGACCCTGTGGGTCAGCTTTGCCAGCGTGCGGGAGCGGGTCTCACCTCGGGCGCAGCGGCCCCTGCCGCTGGCCGAGGGCTGGCGCGTTTTGCGCCAGAACCGGCCTTTTTGGCTGCTGGCGGTGGCCTTTGCCAGCTGCTTTGCGGCCTGGGCGGCCTTTGCCGCCACAGCGCCCTACTACTTTCGCTATGTGATCGGCCGGCCCGAGCTCACCAGCTACGGCCTGCTGGCCGTGATGGGCACCACGGCCCTGACCATTCCACTCTGGACCCTGCTGAGCCAGCGCATAGGCAAGCACTCCGCCTTTCTCCTCGGGACCGGCGGCTACCTGCTGGCCTTCGCCGGTCTGTGGTTTATCCCGCAGCCCAGCCTGCCGCTCCTGATCAGCTTGCTGATCATCCAGGGGATCGGCAATGGCAGCGCCGTCCTTGCCAGCTGGTCCATGATCCCCGACACCGTGGAGTATGGCATCTGGCGCAGTGGCCAGCCCGCCGAAGGACTCCTCTACGGGGTCTACGGCTTTTTTATCAAGCTGGGCCTGGGCCTCGGCGCGGCACTCGCCGGCTGGGGGCTGGGGCTGAGCGGCTATGCTCCCGACCTGCCCCCTACGCCCGGTCTGCTGCAGGGGATTCGTTTCCTCCTGGCACTGGTTCCGGCACTTTTTGTCCTCCTCGCTTTGCTCACCATGCTCTTCTATCCCATCACGCCACATCGGTACCAGGAAATCCGCTCTGCCCTGGACCAGGCCTCCACTTCTCCAGCCTGACCTTATGCCCGCCTACCATCAGTTTCAACTCTATCTGTCAGAAGTCGACAACCTCAAGGAGGCCATCTCGGCCTATCACGCCTGCTGGCAGACACTGATTGGCCCCTATACCCAGGAGTTGGATCCGTTTCTACGCCAGATCCATCCGCAGGAGCATGCACAAGCCTGGACCTGGACCCACGAGCCCTACACCTGGCAGGGGATCAAGCTATCTCCGGGGGTTCAGTGCTGGGGGGCCGACTGGGAATTTTCCATCCTTATGGATACCGCCCAACTGGTGGACCGCTTTGGGATCATCCTGCCCCGTTCGGTGGGGCCACTCACCTCCATTGCGGCCACCCTGAGTGCCCACTTCCCCGATGCCCCGCTCTTCCTGACCGACGAGCTCAGCGATGGGCGCCCGTGGGAGGCGCTGCGGGAAGGCGATCCCGATGGCATCTGGCAATTTGACCTGGCGGTCATTCCCCGGGAGTGGCAAATCCCTTTTTCCAATCCGCCGGGCGACTATGCCCGGGGCGTGTCGGGCACCGACACCTGGTACTTTCGGGAGGCCTGCTGGCCCGAGGGGCCCCTGTAGCACCTGGCCGTACCTGCTTCTGTCCTACCTATCCCCTACCCCCATGTCAGACATACTAGTTGACTTTCTGGCTTATCACGACGAGGCCAATCAAGCCTATATCCACCGCCTCACCCGTGCTGACAAAGTTCCGGAAGCGGCGCTGCATCTCTTTAGCCACATCCTCAATGCCCACAGCATCTGGCTGGACCGGATCCATGGCCGCAAGACGGCCTTTGGTCCCTGGGAAGACCAACCCCGGGAACGCTTTGCCGCTATCCATGCCGCCAATATGGAAGAAAGTCGCCAACTGCTGAGCGCCGGGAGGCTGGACCGGCAGATTCAGTATGCCAATACCCAAGGGCATACCTTTTCCAATTCTGTAGGCCAGATCCTGCTCCACATCCTGAACCACAGTACCTATCACCGGGGACAAGTGGCGACCTGGCTGCGGCGGTCGGGCCTGGAGGTGCCCGGCACCGACTACATCATGCTGCGCCGGGACAGCGTCTGAGCCTTCTTCCCCCCAAAAAAGAAACC
>RFHL01000347.1 GCA_003696875.1 Bacteroidota bacterium
TGGGAAAAGTTCCGCCTGATCTGGACCAAAGTCGGATCGCGCAAGCAATTCTTTCAGCATATATGCACCCTCTCCAGCTATATGACCCTACAATCTTGGAACGAATTAGTCCAGATCATGGGACGGAAGTGGAAACTCAATCCCTCTTAATCCGAAATGCCGGATATTCTAGCTATGTCCGAAACTGCTGGCCCCGGAACGGGTACCGTTCTCCATTTCCCGCTTTTTATTAGATTTGCTCCTTATTCCAGAAGCCAGAAAAAAGCGTGACACAAGTCCCATGTCCCATAGGCAGGTCTCTCTTCCGACTTCTCGCTTCTGACCTTTCTTCTCTATTCGCCAACTGATATTATTAACACACTATGTCTGACGGAAAAATTTCCATCCAAAACGGCAAGCTGACCGTTCCCGATCAGCCCGTAATCCCTTTTATCATCGGTGACGGTACCGGCCCCGATATCTGGCACGCCTCTGTCCGCGTCTTTGACGCGGCGGTGGAGAAAGCCTACGGCGGCAGCCGCAAGATCCAGTGGAAGGAAGTCCTCGCCGGAGAGAAGGCCTTTAACGAGACCGGCAGCTGGCTGCCTGATGCCACGGTCGAAGCCATCGACGAGTACCTCGTCGCCATCAAGGGGCCGCTGACGACCCCCGTCGGGGGCGGCATCCGCTCTCTGAATGTGGCCCTGCGCCAGAAACTCGACCTCTACACCTGCCTGCGGCCGGTGCGCTACTTCACCGGCGTCCCCTCGCCCGTGCGTACCCCCGAGCAGGTAGACATGGTCATCTTCCGCGAAAACACCGAGGACATCTACGCCGGGATTGAGGCGAAGGCTGGCACCGAAAAGGCCGCCCGCCTGCTCGAAATCCTCGCCGACGAGTTCCCCGAAGACTTTGCCAAGGTCCGCTTCGGCACCGCCGAGAAAGTAAGCGAGTTTGACCAGCTGCGCGGCAGCGACGACGTCCCCTCCGTAGAGGTCGGCATCGGCATCAAGCCCGTCTCCCGGACCGGCACCGAGCGCCTGGTGCGCGCGGCCATCCAGTACGCCATCGACCATGGCCGCAAGTCGGTGACCCTGGTGCACAAGGGCAACATCATGAAGTTCACCGAAGGCGCCTTCCGCGACTGGGGCTACGCCCTGGCCGAGCGCGAGTTTGGGGACAAGGTCTATACCTGGGCCCAGTACGACCGCACCGCCGCCGCCGAAGGCACCGCCGCTGCCAATGCCGAGCAGGACGCCGCTCTGAAAGCCGGCAAGATCCTCATCAAGGATGCCATCGCCGACATCGCCCTGCAGCAGGTCCTCACCCGGCCCAAGGAGTTTGACGTGATCGCCACCCTCAACCTCAACGGCGACTACCTCTCCGACGCCCTCGCCGCCCAGGTCGGCGGGATTGGCATCGCCCCCGGTGCCAACATCAACTACGTGACCGGTCACGCCCTCTTCGAGGCCACCCACGGTACCGCCCCCAAGTATGCCGGCAAGGACATGGTCAATCCCAGCTCCGTCATCCTCTCGGGTGTGCTCATGCTGGAGCACATGGGCTGGCAGGAGGCTGCCGACCTGATCATCAAAGGCATCGAGGCCTCCATTGGCAGCAAGCGCGTCACCTACGACTTCCATCGCCTGATGGAGGGAGCCACCAAGCTCAAGACCTCCGAGTTTGGCGACGAGATCATCAAGAACATGTAGATCCTCCCGGATCTCCCATTCTGATCGGGCCCGGAGCACGCGCTCCGGGCCTTTTTGGTCCCACCCCACGGCATCTACCCATCAGAAGATAGGGTGCTGCCGCGCGGAGGCGCAAGCGCCCCTGCGCGGCCGGTCCCCTCCTGGCTCGCTCCCGCTCGGTCCGCCCCACCTGCCCGCCCCACCA
>RFHL01000348.1 GCA_003696875.1 Bacteroidota bacterium
GTCAATGGGACCTTTACCGACAATTTTGCCTGGATCGACGCCAAATCCGGGCTGGTACAAGGAATGCGAACCCAGATAAACAACCTCATCCTTGATGTGGAAATCCTGGATAGCCTGGTCTACCTGGGAGGCGATTTCTTTACGGCCGAGGGGACGTATTCCCCCAATCTGGCTACCTATCGGGTAGATGGGCCGGTTTTTCAGACCCAGGCGGTTGCGCTGAATCCCAAGCTCGGAGGCAATACGGGGGACGTAACTATACAGATCTTTGGCTCCGGCCTCACCACTCACCCACAGGTGATTTTGCGCAAGGCAGGTGTGTCTGATATCGTCGCCATAGACTCGCTGACACGGGTTTTCTTTGGCGATCAGGTGCGGGCTACCTTTGACCTGCGCAACGCCCCGCTGGGCCTGCGGGATGTGTGGCTCATCGCCGGGGGCGATACCGTCATCATGACCGATGGCTTTCGGGTGGTGAAGGGCCAGGCTCCCCGGGTATGGGCCAAGGTGGTGCGGCCGCCCCGTATTCGGTTCAATCCAGAATCGCCCGGGCATACCCTGCTGATTACCTATGGCAATGCCGGTACCATTGATGCCGAAGGGGTACCTATCTGGCTGGCCCTTTCTTCTCACATCAATCTGGCTGACATCAACTTGCAGTTTTTGCCATATCCCAGCAACCTCACGCCGGGCGATGTGCTGGACTTTGTGCCAGTGGATACCCTCAACGGCCGGCCGGTAGACGTGGTGGTCTACGCCATGGTGATCGGGCGGGTGCCGGCTGGCTTCCAGGGACAGATTGCCTTTCGGATACGACCTGATACCGTCGGCAACTTTTTTGTCGCGGCCTGGGCTACCCAGCCCTTGTACGGGTCGCCGCTCAAGTATGCCGTGGGCGAATGTACCGACCGCCTGATCGGCAAGATCGTGGGCCTGGTGCCCGGGGGCGACTGCGTGTACAATGCCATGGACGCCCTGCTGTCCCCCATCTTCGATGCGGCCCTGGATCCGGACTTTGGTTCGGCCCAGTACGCCGCCAACTATGCCTGGACCCTGGGTGGGGCCATCGTAGATTGTGGGATCGCCGCTACCGGCGGTGGCTTGGTGCTGGACATTCTCAAAGATATCCTCAACTACAAGGCCCTTTTCGACGACATCCAGACGATCGCCTCCTGTCTGGAGCTATTCGGACCAAATCCCAAAGAGGACGAAATCCAGATAACCGTCTCCTGTGATCCCAATCAGAAGGCGGGCCTGCCCGGCGTGGGCGCCCCGCAGTGGATCAATCCCGTCGAGCCGCTGCCCTATCTGGTCGAATTTGAAAACCTGGCCGATGCGACGGCCCCGGCCATCGAAGTGGTTATCGAGGATACCCTCGACACTCAGGTGATGAACCTGCGCACCTTCGAACTGCGCTTTTTTACCCTGGCCGACAGTCTCTTTGAAATCCCTCCGGGCCGGCAGGAATGGAAGCAGATGGTGGACCTGCGTCCGACCGGCAACCAGGCTTTTGCCCGGGTGAGCTTTGAGCTCGATACCCTCTCCGGCGTTTTTACTTCCCGCTTCGAAGGCTTGGATCCTGCCACCCTGGAGCCCCTCGACGGCGCTCTGGAGGGCATCATTCCCCCCAATGTGAATGATCCCGAAGGCCGCGGCAGCATCGGCTACCGCGTAGACCTGATCGAAGGTCTGCCTACCGGTACCCCGGTGGCCAACTCGGCGGCCATCTACTTTGACTTCAACGCCCCCATTGTGACCAACACCTGGCTCAATACGCTGGACGTGGATGCCCCCGAGAGCGCGGTTTCGCCCCTTGACAGTGTGCAGTTCAGCCTGGAATTCCCGGTGTCCTGGTCGGGGAGCGACCTCGGTTCCGGGGTGGAAACCTACGATCTCTACGTCTCCACCGATGGCGGCGGCTATGTACGGGAGATTCCCAACCTCAGTGACACGGTGATCACCTTCACCGGCGAGGCTGGCCGCGAATATGCCTTCTATACCATTGCCACCGATTCGGTGGGCAATGAAGAAATGGCCCCGCTGGTCGCCGATGCGACCACCCGCATTGACGAGGCGACAGCGGTGGAAGACCTGAACACCGCCACGCTTGCCATTGTCCCTAACCCCAACCGGGGGGCCTTTGGTTTGCAGGTCGACGGCCTGCCGGCGGGTACCGCCACGCTGCGCATCTTTGATGCGACGGGGCGACAAGTCACGCAGCAAGCGGTCCCGCTTGCGGGGAGCGCGCAGGAGATTCCGATCCAGCTGAACCTGCCCGCAGGGATGTATCTGCTGGGGCTACAGACAGGTGGCCGTTACTGGCATCAGCGTTTGGTGATCGAGTAGAGACGGGGCAAGTCCTTACAATCTCTTATCTTGGGGGAGGGACGCAAGTCTCTCCCCTTGTTTGTTGGGTTCAAGGGTGGGGCGTGGACACCCTGCTAGGCGTGTATATGGGGGCCTTTCCGGGCACTCCTATTCTGCCGCTCTCTTCTGTCGAACGTAGTGAAATCCCAAGAATCGGAAACCTCTGACCTCTCAATATATGTATTATTCACTTGTAACCGGTGCCAATCGCGGCATAGGCCTGGAAATCGCCCGCCAACTGAGCCAGCGTGGGCATCATGTGCTGATGGGGGTGCGTGACCCTAAGGCGGCCGAGGCAGCCCTCCGCCAAGTGGCTGCGACTGGTGGCAAAGCCACCCTGATACCGCTGGACCTGACCTATCCCGACAGTCTGGCGCTGGCTGTGTCGCAGGTCAAGATGCTTACGCCCCGCCTGGATGTGCTGATCAACAATGCAGCGATCCTGCTGCCAGAGTCGCAGCAGTTGCTAAAGGCGCCCATGTCCGAGATTGAAGAAACCCTGCAGGTGAATGTGCTGGGAGCTCTGCGCATGGTACGGCATTTTCGGCCGCTGCTGAAGGCGGGAAGCCGCATCATCAATGTGTCCAGTGAGGCGGGGGCCATCTGCGGGGGCGCGGGCACCTACGCTCCGGTCTACAGCCTGTCCAAGACAGCCCTTAATGCCCTGACCATGCACCTGGCCCACACTCTGGCTGGGGAGGAGATCTCGGTCAATGCCGTTTGCCCGGGCTGGGTGCGGACCCGGATGGGCGGGCAGGGGGCCCCGCGTTCGGCGGCCGAGGGCGCCGATACGCCGGTATGGCTGGCGACGGAGACCGATCCGGCGCTGACGGGCAGGTTCTGGCAGGACCGCCGGGAGATCGGGTGGTGAGGGTTCAAGAATTCGGGTTCCTGGTTCCTGGTTGAGTGTTCCGGGTTCGGGTTTGTTGGTGATCACTGCATGTCGACGAGCTCAATAGCTGCCCGTGGAAGGGCATCGAAGCGTAGGGAAGGTTGAGAGTCGGACTTCGAGCTCGGGTTTTTTCTGGCAGGAATGCGCGCTTTCCTTGTTTATTATTTTCAGTACAGCAATTAAATTTTTTTATTAAAAATCAGTAAATCAGATACTTGTTTAGGTATTTGTTCTAATTTTATTTCAGAATAAGACAATTTTGTTCCTTTTCCTCATAGGAATAACGAGCGAGGATGGGGTACTTGTGGGGGTTCGCACGTGAATTCTCCTTTGCCGTTTTACTCCCTCCAGATCCTCGACCTATGCGAAAACTTTCTTCTCTGACCCATGTATTGGCGCTGCTTATGTTCCTGTTCACGGGAATAGGCCTTGCCACCGCCCAGCCCATCGCGGGCATCGCGGCTTCGGACAGCTCCGGCTGTGCCCCGATCACCATCTCCTTTACCGATGTATCTACCCCGGGTGGCCTGACCATCACGGGCTGGACCTGGAACTTTGGGGATGGCACTACCAGTATGCAGCAGAATCCCGTGCATACCTATACCACCGATGGCTATTATAACGTGTCGTTGACCATCTCGCTCTCCAACGGCAGCACCAGCACGGCCTGGCTCTGGCTGGACCTTGCCGGGCCGGAGATCTGGTGGATCGGACCAAGTGGAGCCATTTGTGGCCCGGGACCGGTTAATTATCAGGCCTTTGTGGATTCCAGCAACTTTGGCGCGACCTATGAATGGTTTGTCAACGGCGTGGCGGCGGGCTCCGGTGGCGGCCAGTTTCCCACCCTCAACTTCCCCACCGCCGGCACCTATGATGTCAAGCTACGCGTCACCGATCTCGACGGCTGTCAGGACTCGCTCACCCAGGCGATCGTGATCCCGGCGGCCCTGAGCACGGGGCTCACTACCACCGGCGCCAGCTGCGGCGCCAATGATGGCAGCGCATCGGTCGCCCCCGCTGGCGGCACGCCGCCCTACTTTGCGCAGTGGTCCAACGGGATGAATGGCAACAGCGTCAGTGGCCTTGGACCGGGTCTTTATACCGTCACCATCTTTGATACGGTTGGTTGCTCTGTCACCGACACCTTTTTCATCAACCAGTCCGGCCTCAATATTTCGGCCACCCTCACCAACCCCAGCTGCGACAACGACCAGAACGGAGCGATTGACCTGACGGTGAGCGGGGGAGCCGGCGGTTATACGTTTAATTGGAGCAATGGCGCCACCACCGAGGACCTGAGCGGCCTTGGCTCGGGCATCTACATTGTCACCGTAAGCGATGGTACCTGTACCACCGCCGATACCTTTGAGCTCGATGCTTCGGTGTTGAGTCTGGTCACGAGTACCACCACCACGGATTGTTGGGGTGGCAATGTAGGCACGGCCACCGTGGCCGTGACGGGAGGCGTACAGCCCTACACCTACGCCTGGAGCAATGGCGGTACCACCGCCATGGTTTCCGGCCTGGCTCAGGGCGGCTACTCGGTCACCGTGACCGACGCCAACGGTTGTACCGACCACGAGCTGGCCTTTGTTTCCTACGACGATACCTGTGTGATCACCCTCTCGGGCAAAGTGTACTATGACGCCAACAGCAATTGTACGTTTGACCCCGGCGAGATCGGCTTTGGCGGCTGGATCACCCTGTCCAATGGAACCTCCGTCTTTGCGGATGTGAATGGCGACTACAGCATAGATGTCTTCCCCGGCGACTATGTCGTGGGCTACAACATCGGCTATTTCCCCAACATGACCCTGGTCTGCCCCAATACGGGCCTCTACCAGCTCACCAATGTACAGACGGACCAGACCGGCCTGGACTTTGCCTTTGTAGGGGATTCCGTCAACCGGGATCTGCGGATCTCCCTCTACCAGGGTGCCCCCCGCCCGGGTTTCAACCACACCTACTATTACTATGTGTATAACAATGGAGGTGTCCCGGTGAGCCCGGTGGTCACCCTGACCATGGACCCGCTGGCCGACTTCATCACGGCCAATCCCGCCCCGAGCGTCTACAATCCTACCACCAACACGGTGAGCTTTGTCGGGACGCCGATGCTGCCCGGCACCTACTACTGGGGCACCGTCACGGCCTATCTGGATCCCACCGTGCCCCTGGGCACGCCCATGGTCTCCTATGCCCAGGTGGACCCCATCGCCGGGGATATCTACCCCGTGAACAATGTGGATACCGTGTACCGGACGGTCGTGGGCTCCTTTGACCCCAACGACAAACTGGTCACTCCCCAGGGCGAAGGGCCCGCCGGCCACATCGCGCCGGATGAGCAGGAGATGCGCTATACCATCCGGTTCCAGAATACGGGTACCGATACGGCTTTCTTTGTCGTGATCCGGGACACCATTGATGCGGACCTGGATGTCATGACCTTCAAGCCTACCACCTGGAGTCACCCCTACGAGCTGACCATCGAGGAGGACAACATCCTGGTTTTCTCCTTCCCCAATATCCTGCTGCCCGACTCCAATACCAACGAGGCCGCGAGCCACGGGCATGTAGGCTACACCATGCTGCACAATGGCACCCTCGATCCCGGCACCGAGATTACCAACCGGGCGGCCATCTACTTTGACTTCAACGCCCCCATCATCACCAACACGGTGCTGAACACGATCTTCGTCTCCACCGGGCTGAAGGATCAGCCCTGGGCCGGAAATCTGAAGCTCTACCCCAACCCCACGCAGGACCGCTGCGTGATAGAGGATGAAGGGCTGGTGCTGCAGCGGGTGGAGCTCTATGATATGCGCGGGGCGCGGCTGTCGACCACGCTGGCCCGGGAGGCGCACCGGATTGAAATGAGCACGCAGTCCCTGCCGGAGGGCAGCTATCTGCTGCGCATCTTCACCGATCAGGGGCCGGTGGTGCGGCGACTGGTGCGGACGCGCTAGGCGAAGGACACCTGTTTCTGGATTCTTAAGCCTTCACACGTGCTGCGGAACCGGAGGCCGCGCCTGGCGCGGTCCCGGTTTTCTTCCCCGCCGTCGCAAGGCTGATACGATACATTTCTTCATCCCCTTTTTGGAAACGCCCCGCCATTTGGCGGGACGTTTTTGGTGGGGTATGGGGATCCAATACCAGGGTAAACAGTAGGACGTCTCCTTGCACCATCGCGCCGGGCTTGCCATCTTTGTCAGCAATCCCTGCCTATGACCCTGCCTGACCACCTGCGGCACCTGGCCGTCACCCGATATGTGAC
>RFHL01000349.1 GCA_003696875.1 Bacteroidota bacterium
GAGCAGGGCTGGTCGTAGGAAGGGTGAAAAGATATTCGGTTCACAAAGATAATAATTTAGGCAAGACTAAAAATGTTTTTAGATTTTTCCTTTTGTGAGGGGCTATGCCCTCGTTCCGCAAACGTTCCCGGAAGGTTTTCATCGGGAACAGACCCCTGAATGCCATGGCACGGGCCTTTTTGCCTTTCCTCTTATCTTTCATTTTTTCGAAAAAGCTGGTATTGAGTGAAAATGTGGCTGATCGCCCTGTAGGCGAAGCCCCCACGCAGAAACCAGGCGACCGATCCGGTCGAGTTTTCTGACCTGATCCTTTACAACCGCTACGGCAACTGAGGCATGGATGCGGAGAAGGTCAACCCCATGCATCCCGGCAAGCCCATCTTCTTGGCTGAATTTGGCCAGGAGTTGAATCGCGAGGACCCCTTGGGTCTTGAGCGGATGTCCCTGCCAAGCAGGCCGGCTTGTAGGGGGACAGCATGGCGGCTTAGAAAGATGGACGTAGCACTTCTCCCTGGCTGGAGCCCGGGCGAAAAGGCTAAGCTGTTGATCGGTAGTATATAAGATTGTGACACATCGACCATAGATGTGGGGATGTTGTATATCAGATAATCAGGATGATGTAGTGGTGAGAAAGGGCGAATTTTGGTCAGAGTGGGGGGGGCTGTATATTTTTGGAAACAACTTCTTTCTAAGGTTGTGAAAGAAATGCGCTTCCTGCTCTTGAGGAATGCCAGCCTTTCTTTCGTATCCAAAGGGACTGCTACGAACTACTATTTTATGACGCCCTTATCCAGCTATGCGCCCACACTTGGCGGCCTACGCCGCCGGTCGACTGCACGCGTAGTGCGAGACCAGGCCTGTGCCATGGCTGGCGTCCCCAAGCTCCCCCGTACCAGCTAAAAAAACATCGTGGGCATTAGCCCACTGACATAGCCGTACCTGACGGCATAAGACTCTCATTGTAGTTACGTTCCTGAACTGGAGTCCCCAGCGCCTGCTGACGCAGGTCTGGGGACTTATATTTTGGGTCCCTGGCGAGGAAATGCCATCTTTAGGCTTATGAACCTGACCGCCTTTTTTCTGCGCACCTTCCTCCTTGGGAGCCTATGGCTTCCTGTGAATTTGCTGGCCCAGCGGTTGCCTCTGCCTTCGGACTCGATCATCCTGATCCGGGCAGCGCGGGCTTGGGTGGATACGCTTTGTTCGCCCGCCCTGGTCGGGCGGGGCTATCTGGATGAAGGTCATGCCCGGGCAGCCAAACTGATCGGCGATACCTGGGGCAGATGGGGCATAGAGCCCATCGGGGAGTATGGTGATTTCTATCAGTATTTTCCCATTCAGATCAATGTGCCTCGGGGTGCCCGGGTCGAACTGCAGGGCAAAAACCTGACCGCCGGCCAGGATTTCATTGTCAATCGCTACAGCGGCAGCGGAACGCTGTCGGGAAAGGTGGTGGACATGGGCTATGGCCTGGAGCCCTCGGAGCAGGCGGCGGGGAACATTGTCCTCTTTCGGGACGGCTGGCCCCCCGAACTGGCCAATGACAGCGAGGGGCGGGCCGCCTATCAGGACCTGGCGCACTTGCCCAATCGGCTCTCGGCCTTGCTGGAAGCAGGGGCAAAGGGCTTCATCATCGTCCAGAACAAACTCACTGCCGCGCTGGTGCGCGAGGCTCTGCCTGTGCCTGCCGTGGAGGTCCGTGCCGATGCCCTTCCGCGCCGGGTACGGCGCGCGGCACTCTCGGTGCAGTCGGGTCCTATCCGCATCCGCACCCAAAATGTGGTGGGACGAATCCCCGGCACCGGAGACACGGACTCGGCCATCGTGCTCTGTGCGCATTATGATCACCTGGGCCGGATTGAGGAGGGCCTCTTTGCCGGGGCCAATGACAATGCTTCCGGAACCACGATGCTTATGTCTATGGCCGAGCACTACGCGGCGCATCCCCTGCGCCACGACCTGATTCTGATTGCCTTTGGGGCCGAAGAAACGGGCCTGCTGGGATCGCGCTACTATGTACAGGAAGATCCCCGTTGGCCCCTGGAGCGGACGGCCTTTGTCCTGAACCTGGATCTGATGGGCAATGGGGTGGATGGCATCATGGCGGTGGGGGGCGTGGACTACCCGGCCTACTTTGAGCGCCTACAGGCGCTCAATGAGGCCATGCAGGCGGTACCGGTTGTTCGCGCCCGTCGCAATGCTCCTAATTCAGATCACTATTTTTTTCTGGAAAAGGGTATACCGGGCTTCTTTATCTACACCCTCGGTGGTCCACCGCATTACCATGATGTCAACGATACCCCCGCTAACCTGGAGCTATCACGCTATGTAAACGTTCGGGCGCTGCTCATGGGGCTGCTGGAGGAAGTGGGGAAATAACCCTTGTCATAGCTGGGGGGAAAGCTGTCTGAATGGATCTTTTTATCCGCGCCTCAGATTCATGTAGCGGTCTCCAACTGTGATGAAGCGGATTTTGGCTTGCCCTGCGTCCCGTAAAAGTCCTACTTTTGCCGCATGGAAACCCGCCCCTTTGGCCGGACTGGCCTGACTGTCACGCGCATGGGCCTGGGCCTGGCGGCCCTGGGCCGCCCCGGCTACATCAACCTGGGACACGCCGAGGACCTGGATCATAGCTACGAACTGGGCCGAATGGAAGAACGAGCCCACACTGTGCTCGACGCCGCCTGGGCGGCGGGGGTGCGCGCGTTTGACACGGCTCGCTCCTACGGCCGGGGCGAGGACTTTCTGGGCAGCTGGTTGCGTCGACGACAGATTCCTGCTGAGGCCGTTCAGATCAGTTCCAAATGGGGCTACACCTACACCGCCGGTTGGCGGGTACAGGCCGAGGCCCATGAGGTGAAAGACCATAGCCTGCCGGTGCTGCAACGGCAGTGGGGAGAGAGCCAGCAGCACCTGGGACCCTGGCTGGACCTGTACCAGATCCACTCGGCTACGCTGGACAGCGGGGTGCTGTCACGGACCGAGGTCTTGGGAGAGCTGGCGCGTCTCAAGGCGACCCATGGCTTGCGGATAGGGTTGTCCCTGAGTGGGCCCACTCAGGGCCAGACCCTGGACCAGGCCCTGCGGGTGCAGGTCGATGGCGTCCCGCTCTTTGATGCGGTACAGGCGACCTGGAACGTTCTGGAGCCCTCGGCGGGTGTGGCTCTGGCGGCGGCGCATGCCGCCGGCCTGGGCGTTATCATCAAGGAAGGCCTTGCCAATGGCCGCCTGACCACCCGCAACACCCACCCCAGCTTTGCTGGGGCCCGGCATAAGCTGGAGGCCGAGGCCCGGCGGCTGAATACCACCCTGGATGCCCTGGCCCTCGCGGCGGTGCTGGCCCAGCCCTGGGCCGATGTGGTGCTTTCCGGTGCCGCCACCGAGGCGCACCTTCATGACAACCTGCAGGCCCTGCAGGTGGCCTGGGACGAGGAGGCCGCTACCCGGCTGGCCACCCTCGCTGAGACGCCTGAAGCCTACTGGCGTTTTCGCAAAGGTCTGGCCTGGAATTGAGGTCTATTGCCTGATACGGGGAATTCCCCTACCTTTAGCCTTGCACATATCTTTGATTTGCCTGCTAACGATATGAAAACCAGAGCGTTTTACGTTATCCTTGCCTGTTTGCTCGGCTTCAGTTTCCTGGCTTGTGGCTCAGGAGACCAGAAAGCCGCTATTGAGCAACTGGAAGAACAGTTCCGTACCCTCACCCAGCAACCGGGAGTGAACCCCGAGGAGGTGAAGGCGAGCATGCGGGAATTGGCCGAGGCCTATATTGCCTATGCGGAGAGCCAGTCCGAGGCAACCAAGGCAGGAGAGTTCCTTTATCGCGCCGCAGAGCTGTACGAGACCAATATGCTGGACCCGCAGGCGGCGATTGGACTCCTTGACCGGATCATTGAGGACTACCCCTCGCATGAGCGGGCTGCGGATGCCCTCTTCAAGAAGGGCTATGTGTACCACAACATCCTCAATGACCTCCCCCGCGCCCGGGAAGCCTACATGGCTTTTCTGGAGGCCTATCCCGATCATGACCTGGTGGCGAGTGCCAAGTTTGAGATCGAGAACCTGGGCGTGCCCGCCGACGAGCTTTTGAGGCGCATTCAATCGGCCGATACCAGCGGAGGCCTGGCCCCGGAAAGCCCCTGATAACGGACAACTTTCTGGTTGGCAGGGGCGTTAATCAAGTGATTTTCGCCTTACCTTTGTCCCATATGAAAAGTCTATACCTGGGGGTGAGCCTCCTCTTGATCGGGTTTATACTGGCCTGTAACCCCGACCCCGTGACGCCGGTTCCGGAAAAAAAGCGGACCTACCTGCACATTCTTAATGCCTATGCCGGCCTTGACCGGGGGGTGGACATTCGTTTTCGGGCGTATGATGAGAGCCGGATTATCGCCGATGGCATCCGTTTTCAGGAGTCCTGGCCGAGTTCGGGCTATGCCTCTCTGCTGGCTCCAGTGATCCTCGCCGACAGCGCCACCGAGCGGGTGCAGGGCACCCTGGAGCTCCTTGACAATGCCACCAAGGAGATTTTGCATCGCGAGCCGCTAGACCTGCGGCCCGAGGCGATGGCTACCTACTGCGTCGTAGACAGCTTTGGTAAGCCGCTATTGGTCAAGGCCGACGACCAGCCTTTGCCCTATACCCCAAATGCCGCCAATGTGCGCTTCATGAATCTGAGTCACCTGCTGCGCTCGGTTAGCCTGGTGAGCCAGCCTGACAGCGTGCGTATCAATGGTCTGAATTTCCTGTTGTATTCGCCCTTTGAGCTTACCGGGGCAAGGACCTACACCTTTTATGTCCTGAATCAAACAACTGGTACGCCCATCGATTCCATCCCAAATGTTACATTGAAGCCCAGGACTGCATATAATTTTTATCTTACGCAGGAAAATGGCTTTCCCAAGGCCGGATATGTAAGTTTTGAGTAAGATGGGACGTTGGCGGTGGTGGAAAACCTGGGGGACGTGTCTGCTTTGCCTTTTTGCTTTGATGCATGTTCCTGGTTCGCTCCAGGGGCAGGTTAGTCTGTATTCTCATGGACTGAGTGGACGCATAGAGGCAGGTCCTTCGTTTCTGGACCTTAGCCGCTTAAATGCGTCGCTCTCCAGCCAACTGTATGAACCCCTGACCGATGACCTGTTTGCCCTGGGGTTTGGCTTTCACCGGATTCAGCGCCGGACCATGGTAGGCGGCTCGCTTTATAATTATCTGGTTTCCCGAAGCACCCGCAACAATCAGATTGCCATTACCGGCTATCACTACTTCACCCTCCGGGCGGGATGGTTGCTTTCGTCGTCCGCCTCCAGGTGGAAAGTGTATCCCACCGTGGGGCTGGGAGCGGGATTGCTCCGTTTTCAGGCCAAGCCGTCTTCCGAGCCGGTGCCTGTCTCCTACTGGACCGGTGGCCCCGTCACCGAAGTGGCCTTCCACGCCAGCCGGCTCTCAGGTTTATCCCCAGAGCAAGGCTACTTTTTGGAGCTGGGCGTGTCAGCCGGTTACCTGAGTACTTTTGAGAATACCTGGATTCTCCGGAACTTCGGCCAGGATGAGAGCGGCCTACCTGCCAGCCCACGGGGCCTCTTTGTGCGCTTTACCCTGGGGATGGGCCGGTGGCAGGCACAACCCTGATCGCTATGTATCGCTTGCGAGACCTGCTGATAGCCGTACCGGCGCTTCTGTTGCTGAGCCCGCTGTTGCTGCTCATCATCCTGGGCTTATGGCTCAGCCAGGGGCGGGTATTTTTTTTTCAGCAGCGCCCGGGCCGCTATGAGCGGCCCTTTACCCTGATCAAGTTTAGTACCCTCTACGACGCCGCCCCCGGCGCCGATGAGTACGCCGATCAGCAGGCCCGGCTTACCCCGCTGGGGCGTCACCTTCGACGCTTTTCCCTGGACGAGCTTCCGCAACTCCTCAATGTTATCCGGGGCGATATGTCGCTGGTAGGTCCCCGCCCCTTGCTGATGGCCTATTTGCCCTTATATACCGAGGCCGAGCGACGGCGGCACGAGGTGCCGCCGGGCATCACCGGTTGGGCCCAGATCCATGGCCGCAACGATTTGCCATTTAAAACCCGCTTTCAGTATGACCTCTGGTATGTGGACCATCGCTCCCTGCGCCTGGACTGGCTGATCCTGTGGCGCACCCTGCGACAGGTGCTGATCGGCCGGGGGGTATATGCGGATGCCCACACTACCTCGCCTCCCTTTGACGGAACGAATTAAGGTTGCTTCCCTTTTCTTGTCGCTTCAGGCTTGTGTATCTTTTCGGCCTGAATCCAATCAGCTGCTTCCTCATGTCTACCCCTCCGTCTATTCCCGGGCCGCCCGGCTGGCCCCTGCTGGGCCATACCTAGCACTTTCTCCGTGATGCCAAAGGCTTTTTTCTCACGCAGCAAGGCCGCTATGGGGACGTCTTCCGCTTTCGGTTTCTGACCAATGATGTCATCGCCCTGTCGGGGCAGGGCTGTATGCAGGAGCTGCTGGTCCGGCAGCAAGACAACTTTCTGAGTCAGGAAGCCTGGGAGACCAGCCTGGGTACCCTCTTCCCCAACGGCCTGATGCTCATGGACGGGGACAGGCATCTGCGGCATCGTACCCTGATGCGGCAGGCCTTTACCCGCGAGGCGTTGGATGGCTACCTTCCCATGATGTTGCCGGCGCTTGAGGCGCAGGTCGCCGCCTGGGGCGGCGGCGGCCAGATCCGAGCCTATCCGGTCATCAAGCATCTGACCTTGCGGATAGCTATGGAGGTGTTTTTTGGCTTGCCAGCCGGTCCGGAGGTGGACCGTCTAAATGCGGCCTTCGCCGCCCTGGTGCGGGCGGCAACGGCCCTGCCCATCCGCCTGCCCTTCACGGCTTATGGAAAGGGACTGGCCGGGCGGCGGTATCTGGAGGACTTTTTTGCCCGTCTGATCCCCCAGCGCCGGGCTGGCAACTCCGCAGGATGAGGAGGCTAAGGAGGTAGTAGATAGAAGCGCTTTTCATAAGAGGTGGGTTTTGGGAAAGTCGAAGGTCAAAGGCTGGCTTGTTGTATGTTGAAAATCAAGGATTTGTCTATCTGCCAACCATCAGCGGCCTATCCCCCCTGGTGTCAGCCAGTAGGACAGCTTGAGGTTGATGGAGCGGAATTTGGGTCCCCAGCCATTGGGGAAGTAGTTGTCATTGTAGACCAGGAAGAGGTCGGAGAGCGGCGCAAAGCGCCACTGCAGCCGGGAGTTGATACCCAGGTTGTCGCGTTGGTTGCTGTACTGGAGGGTCGTGGTCCAAAAGATGGACCGGGAAAAAGTGATCTCCAGACGAGGGGTAATCAGCCAGAAATCAGCGTCGGGGATGTCGCCGGGCAGGCGAATCCGGTCGTACTGAGCCTCCAGGCTAAAGCTGGCAAAGGGTTGCAGGCGGTAGCCCAGCGTCAGGCCGTAGGAATAGGCGCTCCCGTTGAAAAACTGGCCCAGCGTCGTGCGTAGGCCATAGGTAAAAGGCCGGGTGACGTTGGAGGTGTAGGTTGCCTCCAGGCGGTTGAAATCATAGCCGGTGTTACCAGGGATGGGGGGGCCAGCCTTGCCGGTTGGGTTGAAGTCGTTGGTCAGGAAGATGTATTGATCCTGATACTGCAGCTCCAGCTTTGACTGGTTCCGGAACTCAAGGGTATATTCCGGCCGCCACAGCTGGTCGGTACGCTGAAAGTCCAGGCTAGGCCGCCAGAAGGTGAGCGAGATCAACCGGAAGACGTGCTTGTTGACGATCCCGCCTTTGGGGTAAAAGGTCCGGCCCGCGCCCATGCCGTATTTCACGATGTCGCGCCGCGGGATAAAGCCCAGGTCGGAGCGGAAGTCCTGGTCCACATGCACCAGATCAGCCGAGAAGTACCAGAAGCGGTCATTGTAGGCCACCGTGGCCTGGGCGGAAAGATTGCCCTGCTGGTCATCCGGCTGTAAGGACTGGTGGGCATAGAACTTGCCGGTCCAGCGGTTGTCGCGGGAGGCCAGGGTATAGTCGATCCCATAGACGCGGTTATACGCGTCCTCGGGGGCGAGAAAATCGTAATCCTGGAAGGTCTGCCGGTTGATGAAAAAAGCCCCGATGCTGGAACGAGCCGACACCTTACGCTGCAGCGCCAGCATCAGATTATTATTTCCGGCAATCTCATTGGGCAGGTCCTCGCCGGTCTGGATGTTGAGGACCCCGAGGCGCCAGTTTTCGTCCAGCTTGCCACTCAGCCGGGCTCCGGCGATGATCCGGTTCTGTATGAGGTTGCCCGCCGTATCCCGGGCCAGCCCGATGCGCCGGGAGAAGAAGGGCGAAGCATCATTGTAGATGCTGCCAAAGGACCCGAAGAGGTCGCTGTTGTCGATAAAAAACTGCCGCCGCTCCGGTAGAAAGAGCTCAAAACGGGTCAGGTTGGTGAAAATGGCGTCCACCTCGGCATTGGAAAAATCGGGGTTGATGGTGACGTCGAGGTTCATGCCATTGCCGATGGCCACCTTGGCATCGCCGCCTGCCTTAAAGGAAACATCTGAGACATCGGCCAGGGCATTGTCCCGGGCCAGCACATTGACGTAGGGGATCAGGGCAAAAGGCGTCCGTGACTTGCCCAGGGGCTTCTCAAACGCCAGCGTTCCCATAAAGGCAATGCTCGACAGCAGCTGGTTTTGCGGTACCCGCGCCCAGGCGCTTTGCTCCTGGTTCTGATAATCAAAGCGATAGGCCTGGAAGCGCCAGGCCTCGGCCCCCTCGGGAAACTTCATCGACGTCAGGGGGATAGCCATCTCGGCCACAAAGTACCCCTCATGCCGGGTCACCTCGCCGCGCCATTTCATATCCCAAGCCGGGTTAAAGCCGCGCTGTGTCCCCCCTTCGGAAATCAGCACCTCCCGCTGCACGCCATAGGGCGTGATCCCAAACAGAAAGGCATTGGCCCCATCCCGAAAGGTGTCAAACAGGACCGAGACATTGTCGTTGCTGGCGCCACTAAAGTCCCGCCGCAGGCTGGTCGCCACATATTCGGACTCGGCCGACTCGGCATAGATGCCGACGTACAGGTTCTGATCATCATAGAGAATCCGGACACTCGTGCGGTTGCGCGCCCGCACCGAGTCGGTCGGGAAGTATTGCCAGAAATCCGAGATGGAATCGGCAGTTTGCCAGGCCGCTTCGGCCATGATTCCATCCACCACGATATCGGCCGAGATGTAGCGCGCCCGCAACGTTCCCGGGTCATGTTGCGCTAGCCCCATCAGCGGTAAGGCGATCCACCCCAGCCATAGCAGCACCCGATATCTCATCCTTTCAGCGATTTTGAGTTCATCACTCAAAATTCACGGAAAGCCGCCCCATTTCCCTACACCTGCCAAACCATAGCTTACAAAAATCAAACAGCCGGCGATTAGCCGGCGTTGCGGAACCGCATCGGGTTGAGCCCGGTGTGCTTTTTGAAAAAATTATTGAAATGCGTGGCCTCCTTGAAGCCCAGCGAATAGGCAATTTCCGCCACGCTCCAGTCGGTGTGCTTGAGCAAGACCTTGGATTCTTGCAGAATCCGCTCGGATATCACCTCTGAGGTGGTTTTTTGGGTGGTAGTCCGCAGGGCGCGGTTCAGGCTGTTGACGTGTACGTTCAGCATTTCGGCAAAGTCCGAGGGTGACCGCAGGTCGATGGAGGGGTGGTGGTCATCAAGGGGGAACTGCCGCTCCAGCAGTTCCATAAACAGCCGGGAAATGCGATAGGCCGCATTGGCCTGGGGGTGGGTCAGGGAGGTCGAGGGCTCCAACTTCAGGCCGTAATGAACCAGGTCCAGCACCCGGTTGCGGATGACGTCATACTTATACTTGTAGCCCGACTGGAATTCGCGCTCCATCTCGGCAAAGATGGCGGCGACGTCTTCGGCTTGTGCATCCGTCAGTTCAAAGATGTGGTTGCCCCCGGGCTGGAAGAGCTCGTAGCGGTCAAATTGGCTGTAGGCGTGGAAAAACTCCGTGTTGAAAATGCAGTATACGCCGTCATACATCTTGTCCAGCTGTTCCCATTTGTAGGGAATCAGCGGATTGGAAAAAGCCAGGGCCTGCTTTTTTATGGCAAAAACCTTGTCGGCATAGTACACGTGGCTGTTTCCCTTGAGAAACATGACCTTGTAAAAATCCCGCCGCCGGTAGGGGACCGAGGTCACCTTGCCCTCACGAAAGGGCGCGATGTGAAAGAGGTTGAAGTGCCCGATGTCCTCGCGCAGGTCTTCCGGCAGGAGGCTGAACTTCCGCTTGTAAAAGGCTTCCAATGATTCGATCGAATCCATAGGCCGTGACTGTACGTCATGAAACAGGTGTATCCACGCCTTGCGCATGTCCAAATGATCGGGTTAAGTGCCTTCTGCCAAGAAGGCTACGCGTTTGGACATTCCCCAACAAAGTTCAAACCGATCCTTACAAAATCCAAACAGCCCCTGTGGGGGCTTATCGGAGGTACTGGCCCAGAAAGGCCATTACCTGCGCCCGGATGGCCTCGACATCGTACATCGGACCAAAATGGGGCGCATCCGGGACGATGGTCAGGGTGTGTTCCACCCCATGCACCTCCAGCCAGGCGCTGAGCAACTTGGACTGCTTGTTGGAGACGATCTTGTCTGCCTCCCCGTGGAAAATGAGGAATGGCGGATCATCCGGATCCAAATAAGTGATGGGGCTCGCCGCGCGGGCAAGGTCCGGCCGCAGCAGCGGCTGGGCGCCGATCAGGATGGCCTCCGGAGAGTTGGGGTCTTCATTGCCTGGCAGCAGCACCAGATCGGTGGGGCCATAGTAGTCCACCACCGCCCGGTAGGCAAAGGGGCGATAGCTCCCCGCCACATAGAAAGCCTCAACCTGATTGTTTTGGGAAGTACCCATGAGGGCGGCCAGGTGGCCGCCCGCCGAGAAGCCCATCAGGGCAATGTGCGCCACATCCAGGCCATAGGTATCGGCCTGATCGTACAGGAAGCTGACCGCCATGTTGCAGTCCTGCAAAATTCCCGGAAACACCGCCTCCGTCGCAAATCGATAGTCGATCGAGGCGATCGCCAGTCCCTGGTTGAGCAGGTCGGCGATGGTCTGGGGCATATAGCCCATATCGGCATATTTGTCATTCGAGATCCAGCCGCCCCCGTGGATCAGGACCACGAGGGGATATGGACCTTGCGTATCGGCTGGCAGATAGAGGTCGAGCAGATGCTTGTCCAGGCTGTCGCCATGATAGGGGATGTTGCCGTACACGCGGGTGCCTTCTGGCAGCCGCTCTTGAATCCGGCGCGCCGATGGCCCTTGAGCCATGGCCCCGGACCAGATGATGAGCCCTAGGAGGAGCGTGATGAGGTGTTTTGAAAGCATTGTCATCGGGAGATGTGGTTTGTGAAAATCCGGGGAATGTGGGAACCCCCCTGACCCTGTGAGCGATCCCAGGCGAAGAGAGAGCAGAGATTGTACATGGAGAACCTCCAAGGTGCTCAGAGGGAGGAAAATTTGGTTTTGGCGGCGGAGGTATTGGGATGGCCTCAGGTCCCCGCTACCTGCCCCACAATATCGCACCAAAAGTCCCGAAATGGTACCTGCATAGGCAAATGATTGGAATGAAGCCCACTGAGCCCCACTTGTGGCCGGAGGTGAGGGCCAGGACGGCTTGGATGGGGGTAGCCCTCTTGGCGCAGGAAACAAAAAAAGTCCCCGCGCAGGCGCGCGAGGACTTTCATATTGGGCGGAGGGGGAGGGATTCGAACCCCCGGTACCTTGCGGCACTTCGGTTTTCAAGACCGACGCATTCGACCACTCTGCCACCCCTCCGTAGGGCCGCACAAAGGTACAGGCTTTTGGGCATTCGAGCAAGATGCAAGCAAAAGTCTACCCCATGTGCCATGGGCAAGCCCTCAGAATACGAGGGCAGCCGCAGATTGTTGCCAGGCATCTGTTATCTTTACGGCCCAATAGAGCTGGCCATGCCCTTTGATCCCCAAGCCTACCTGCGCGCGCTCGAAGCGCCCAACCCACCCTTTGCGGCGCTCGCCGCCGCCCTCTGGGCGCACCAGCGGCAGGCGGTGCCCGCTGTCCGGGCCTATTGCGATGAGCTGGATCAGCTGGGCCTCTCCACCGATGTGCCTCGGCACCTTCCCATTGAGTTTTTCAAGGAATTTGCCCTCAAGGACGGCGATTGGGAGGCAGAGGCGACCTTCGAAAGCAGCGGCACCAC
>RFHL01000350.1 GCA_003696875.1 Bacteroidota bacterium
GGGTAGTGGGTCAGACAAGCCTACAGTTTTTGGATATATGCCGTGGGATAGAGCCGCTGCATGCGGCGGTCGATGTCGCTCACCGTCACCCGGCCATCCTTGTTTTCATCCAGGCCGGCATTCTGCTGAAAAGCCTGGCTGGGCTTGGTGTACAAGGTGTAGCAAAAGTCCTGGCCCAAAGCTTTGGGATACAGGATCCCCAAATAGAGGTCAGTCAGGCTCTGGAAGTCCCCGTAGCGATCACGTACGGTTTGCAGATAGAGGTAGACATACTCCAGTTGCTGCACGTGGTCCATGCGCCGGAGTCGCTCCAGAGAGACGTTCATTTCGCTGGCCGCGGCGGGCATAAACTGGATCAGGCCGGTGGCCCCACTGCCCTTGAAATTGCGGGCCGAAGCGTCAAATTTGGACTCAGAATACATCACGGCCATGAGCCACTCAGGCGGCACCCGTAGCTGACTGGAAATCTCCCGGACCTTGTGCTCAAAGGTGTTCAGATCCGAGACATGCATGGCAGCCTTGTCCATCAGGTACAGATCGTCGCTCATCGGCGCCTTGTATCCTTCGGCGAGGGCGGCTTCCGGCGCACTCCAGCTGGTGCGGGAGGCAAAATAGGTGAATAAGTTGCTCCCTCCGATGAGCATGCCGACGATGAGCAGATACTTGAAGTTGCCACGCAGACGTTCGGGCAATGGCCGGGCAACTTGGTACCCGCCTTGATATCCCATCGTGGCCGCCGAGTGCAAGGGTCGGGCGCTTTCGCGTTGAAATTTTGGTTTATACTTCCCCATAGCGGTTCCTTTGGTTTTGCTAAAATCTTGTGTGTTTTCTGCGCGCTTGCTCAACACGTTTGCTAAATTAGATAGCAATACCCGGATATGCAAATAATTTTTGCAAACATAATTAGCATTTTGCCCGGGCCTGAAGCTAAGTCTCTTAGAATCAGGGGTTGAGGTCAGCGGAAAAAAAAGCCCCCGGCAGGGGGGGCTGCCGGGGGCTGCGTACAGGCCAGGGCCTGCCTATTGCCGGAAGAAAAAGTCGCCGGTCAGAGAGGTCGACTCCCAGGGGGTTTGCTTTCCGCCGGAGCGCTCCACCACGCTGTTGCGCACCCGCTTAAAGACCTGCTCCACCGTCAGGTTGGGGGTGTTGATGTGCTCCAGCAGGGCCGCCGTATAGAGCCCATTGGAGCCGCTGCCGTCCGAGGCGGTAGAGCCGGGGGCGGTGGCGTAGGCGATCAGCGATCCACTGGGGGCATTCATGAAGGCGAGGCCTTCGCCGCCACTGGAGCGGCTCCAGGACCGCTCAAAGGGGTTGTCGCGACAGGCGTCGAGGATCACGAGATTGGTGCGGGTGCCGGCGGTTTCCATCTTGGCCAGGATGCGGTCGGCCCGCACACAGTCATATTCTACGTCGTTTTCGTTCTCGAGCTGGGCGTCGACCGGGACGAGGTAGTTGTGGCCGCCGACCTGTATCCCGTGGCCGGCGTAGAAGAATAGGCCCATATCGTAGTGGGAGAGCTGCCGGCCAAATTCGTCGATGGCCCGCCGCATGGCAGCCTGGCTGCAGTTTTCGTACTTGAGGACCGTAAAGCCCAGATTTTCCAGGCTTTCTTTCATGGAGGTTGCATCGTTGGCGGGGTTGCGCAGGCTGCCCCCAAAAGTATAGCTGCTGTTGCCTATCACGAGGGCCAGCCGCCGCTCTTGCGGCTGGTTGGGCTGCGGCGCCTGGCGCCGCACGTTGAAGCGCTCCTCGGCGCGGGCACCGCGCCGGTCGGTCGCCACCACCGTGATGGCATTGTCCCCGATCTGGACCGGGATGTCGATCGTAAAGGCCCCGCTGCTTTGGACCCGGGCCGACTGCCCGTTGACTGTCACGCTGCGAATGCCATCATTGTCAAAAGCCTGTCCGGCCACGTGCAAGCTCTGCACAGGCACGACGTTGAACCCTCGCCGCAGGTCGGGCTCGGTAATGGTGATCAGTGGCGGCTGGTTGGTGGCATGGGGCCGCAGTTCATCGATACGCAGGTAGTCGACTTCCACCGCAATGTTGCGGTAGATCACAAAGCCAAAGTCTTGCCCGTAGAGCTGGGGGATCTGGTACTCGGCCACCTGGGTTCCGTTGATGAAAAAGCGATGGGAGGCGCCCTGGCGCACGATTTTGAGGACATTGCTGGCCCCATCTCCTTGGTTAATGGTGCGGCTTTGGGTCCAATCGATTACTTGCTCCCGGTCGCCATCGCCGTAGGTACGACCCACCGAGTAGTAGCCGTTGCCGGAGATGATGAAGTCATGTCGCCGGGTCTTACCATCGGTCGCCCAGGTGA
>RFHL01000351.1 GCA_003696875.1 Bacteroidota bacterium
CTTCGTTTCGAACCCGGCCGTCGCCGGGGACGCCCTACGGCGATGTGGCAACAGGTTTCGGTCGGTTTTTTTGCGGCCAAATAAAGCCGAGGCCTGTTCCCCCTGTCCAATATGCCAGCGACCGCAGCCCTCAGTGGGCTGCGGTCGCTTTTCAAGTCAGATACGCCTGCCAGGCTATACCTCCAGGAGCATGCGGGCCGGATCTTCCAGTCGCTCCTTGACCCGGAAAAGGAAGCTCACAGCTTCCTTGCCGTCGATGATGCGGTGGTCGTAGGAGAGGGCTACGTACATCACGGGGCGAATCTTGACCTCACCATTGATGGCCACCGGCCGCTCCACGATGTTGTGCATCCCGAGGATGGCCGCCTGCGGCGGGTTGATGATGGGGGTCGAGAGCATCGAACCAAAGACGCCTCCGTTGGTGATGGAGAAGGTTCCTCCTTCCATCTCTGGGATGCTGATCTTGTTTTCGCGGGCTTTGAGGGCAAAGTGCAGGACCGCCTGCTCGATCTCGGCCAGGCTCATCAGATGCGCATTGCGGATTACCGGCACCACAAGGCCCCGGGGCGTACTCACTGCGATCCCGACATCGGCATAGTTGAAGGTAACGATCTCATCACCCTGGATCTGCCCGTTTACGGCGGGAAACTCCATCAGGGCCATGGTCACGGCCTTGGTAAAGAAGGACATGAAGCCCAGACCTACGCCATGGGTTTCCTTGAACTTCTCCTTATACTTCTTGCGCATCTGCATCACCTCATAGAGGTCCACCTCATTGAAGGTGGTGAGCATAGCGGTTTCGTTCTTGACCGACACCAGACGCTTGGAGATGGTCTGCCGCAGGCGCGACATCTTCTCGCGGGTCGCGGCCCGCTCGGCGCCCCCACCGGGGGTGGGCATGGCCGGGATAGGCCGCCCTTCGGGCTTGGGTTCGGGTTTGGGCTCAGCCTTGGGCTGCGCTTGCGGCTGGGCTTTGGGCTGATGGTTGACCACATCGGTCTTGGTGATGCGGCCGCCCCGGCCGCTGCCCTGCACATCGGCAGGGTCCAGCCCCTTTTCTTTCATCAGTTTTTCGGCCGAGACCGAGGGGTGCCCCTTGGCGTAGCCTTCCTCTCCGGTCGTCACCGTCTCCGGTTGGGTAGAGGGCTCTTCCTTGGCCGGGGCCTCCTCCTTAGCCGCCGGCTCGGCTCCGCCTGCAGCCTCGGTATCAATCTTGGCAATGACCTGTCCTACGGCGACCACGTCGCCCTCGGCGGCAAGGAGTTCGATGACGCCCCCTGACTCCGCATTCACGGTCAGGGTGGCTTTGTCCGAGTTGATTTCGGCCAGTTCGTCATCCATCTCTACATACGCGCCGCTCTCTACCAGCCAGCTTTCGATCTCGACTTCGGTGATGGATTCCCCGGGACTGGGGACTTTGACTTCTATGATCATGACGGGTTACGGATTGTTTCCAGACAGGAAATGCAGACGTTTCCGGTTTAACGTGAAAATCCCGGCTAAGATACGAAGTTTTCTTCCGGAAAAAACATATAAATATATAGATATCTAGAGGCGATAAGCGATAGTCGAGACGGGGATATGGGCTGGCTGTCTTAGAAATAGGAAGGTGAGAGACAGGAGGCAATACGGATAGAAGAGGCAAGAGGCCCATGCGTTTCCCATATGTTGCTATGCCAACGCCTGGCCTGCTTGTCGCCGGACCCACAGCCAGCGGGCGACCATGCCCAGGAGGGCGCCAAGGCTGTCGATTCCGACATCCACGGGGCTGGCGCCCCGGCCAGGGACAAAGGTTTGGTGGTACTCATCGCTGGCGGCATACAGCACACAGCCCAGCCAGGGCAGCCACCAGCGCCAGCCCCGATGGCCGATGCCATCGGCCACGCGCCAAGCCAATTGGTACAGGATGAAGTACTCTGTCATGTGCGCCAGTTTGCGCACGACCAGCAGGCCCCCCGAGGCCTTGAAGGCCTCCAGGTCCACATGGATCCATTTCAGGAAAAAGAGCACCCACTCACTGGTCTGCCGGGACTCATCCTTGTCCTGAGCCGACAGCAGAAAAATCAGCCCCATCCACAGCAGCAGCGGTAACCAGTGGGTCGCCCAGCGCGGATACCTTGGTTCGATCATGCTTTGGGGTCGCTGGTCGTCTGGCTGCGCGAAGCCGCCTTTTCGGGCAGCTTGCCTTCGTAGGCATCGTAGACGGTCGGTCGCTTGCGAAAGATCAGGCCTGCCAGCCACTTGAAAAAGGCCATCACCATCAGGGCCAGCAGCACGCCCAGCCCCGCATAGACGGCTCCCTCGATGGTGAGGGGTACGTTGGGCTCGAAGTCCATCGCGGCATGGATCGAGGGGTCATAGTGCCGCATCAGCATAAAGGGGCGTACCCAGGCGGAGCGGTCACGCAAGGCCTTCAGGGCTTCGGTATAGCGGCGATAGCGCCGCACCGAATTTTGCTGGACCTCGGCGTTGCTGCGCACCATGGGGTCAGCATTTTCAGCCAGCTTGTCCAGGTAGGGGTCCACCTCCAGGTCAAAGGCCCGGGCGGCCACACTCAGTTCCTCGTAGACCTTGCCCGCCTCCATCTGGGCACCGGAGAGCACATCGATGTACTGGGCCATATAGACTGGCGCCTGCGCCAGCACGACGGCAAAAGCCACGCAGATCAGGCGATCCACCAGGCTCCCGATCGGCAGGAAAAGTTTGGATAGAAAGGACATGCCCGTTTTTCTCCGAAAATACAGCCCAGCGGGCAATCTGCCAAAGCGGGTTCGCAAGGACCTGGTCTTAACTACCAGGCAATTTCTTGCCCTCGGCCGACAAGGCTACGATTTTTTCGATTCGGCTTTGTCGAGTTTCGGCGGTCTTGGCCAGCTTTATCCAGCGCAAGACAAAGCGCTTGCTGGAAGCATTGATCCCCTCAAAAAAAAGTCTGGCCTCCTGGTTTCCTGCCAGCGCCTGGGCCAGATCTTCGGGAATCACCAAATTGTCCACATCCTCCATGAAGTCCCAAAGCCCCTCGGCTTTGGCGCGCGCGATGGCTTGCAGCCCTGCCGTTTGCATACCACCTTCTTCCATCAAGGGCGCTGCCCGTTCTTTATAGTAACGGCCCGGAAATAAAGTGATCCAAAATTAGGGAAATATCCGATAGGAGAACTTTGGCAGCTCCGGATGGTGGGAGATGCTTTGTGGGTCGATCATGTGTTTGTGAGAAGGTTGTTCGAGGGGAAAGCTTTTATCAAGGGTCCTGACGCAGACCTTGAGTCCCTGTTTGGTCTTGGTTTGTAAAAATCGTTCTTTGATTTGTTCGAGGGAAGTGAGGATGGTGTTTTTGATGGTTCTGTGGACATGGCAGAAGAGTTTTCTCTCAATGGGATTATACTTTGAGCAGTAAGGGGGATAATGTGCTACGACGATTGCGATCCCAATGTCTCTGGCCCAGTCTTGTAGGAGTTTTCGGAAGCGATAGTGCCGGTGTCCATTCGCACCGCCAGAGTCGCAAAGAATGAGGATAGAGGTGGCATGGGGGTAGTCATGGATGCCGTACTGATCCCACCACCATCGAAGGTTTTCGACTACAAAGTCGGCAGTCTCGTGTGAGTTGCCCATGGTGAGATAGCCTTGGTTACGCTTGAGATCCAAAATCCCGTGGGGAATGGCTTTTCCCTGAGCCAAATAGGAGAAGTCGTGGTCATAGACCGCAACTGGTGCGCCTTTTTGGACCAGCAGGGGGGTAATTGCGGGTCAGCGTGCCAAGGGGTTCCTTCTTTTTGGTGTCGATACTCAGGATCGGATTGTCTCCCATCTGCTCAAAAAGCCCGATCAGATAGATGATGATTCTGAATTGTTCGCGGCGTGAAGGGCTTTCTCCGATGGGGAGCACCTTGGCGGGTTTACGCATCGACCAGCCTTGGGCTTTGAGGATACACTTGATACAGCCATGCGAAACCTTCAACTGATGCTGAGCTTCGAGCTGCTCGCGGATTTCATAAGGCCCAAGTAGCACCACTTCACCGAGGCATCGGTAGGGCTACCTGCGCTATGAAGCTCCACGATCTCTATAACCAGAGAGATCAAGTGCGGATGAGATAACTCTTTTTTTTTCGGCCTCCTCCCACCCGGCGCTGGCGAGCATAGCTAGGCTGGAAGTCACATGCCTCCAGCTCAGATAAGCCTTGGCGAATCCGCTCACGGCTACAGCCAAACACTTCTGAGAGGTAACGCTGGCTGCCCTTCCCTAAACGATAGTACTCCATCCCCAGAAAGTGACGAGCTTGTTTCTCAGGTAAACTCGAATAGTAACGCTGCTGCTTCGCCTTAAAATCGGATTCGTAATACTCGATTCGTCATTCGCCTGCGACCCATTGAACTGTAATTTTGAGACCAAGATCGGTAAAATTATTGGAAGAGGTTATTTTTGAGCTGTTACTAAGGTATGAGCCCGGTCGTGCCGAGGTGCAAATCAAAGTTTACCTTGGGCACCTGCCCGCAGGGATGTACGATCTCTCCGCATCCAGTCCTACGCAGCTATACGTCCATAGATTGATAAAAGACTGATTGCCAGGGGCCGGTATTGCGCGAGGGCAACCGGCCCCCCCTTCCTTTTTCCTTTTTATCACATTTACCCCTTCCCTATGCGTCACCGCCTGATCCTCCTGGGCCTCATTGGCCTGCTGGGCCTGCACCTGCCGGCCCAATCCCTGCAAGTCGAGTTTGCGGCTAGTGGCGGGGGAAACTGGTCTTGGGGCCCCCGGGCCGAGGGCTTCAAGCAAAGCCCTTACCGGACCTTTTCGCTCCAAGCGGGGCTGGGCTGGGCCTTTTCGCCCCGATGGGGCGTGGGGGCTGGGGTGGCCTATTTCGAATCGGGGGTGCGAACGGCTTTTTCCCTGACCGAGGGGGACGGGCTGGGAGATTGGTGGGTGGAGCTGGTCAATACCTATCCCCTGTCTCCCCGGGTCTATGCCTGGTATAGCTTTGCCGAGCGGCCCGGCTGGCTGAACCGCGCCCAGGTGCAAATGGGCCTGCGCTATGCCCGCTCCAACTACGTATTCGACTGGCCCGGCACCATCGATGCCCCCCTCCCCGGCGGCCAAACCCTGCAAGTCCGGCAGCTCAACGCCACCGTGCCCCATCACCTGTGGGCGATCGAGGCTGCGTGGACCTACCGGTGGCTGCGTCTACGCGGGCATGGGGTCTTTGTGGGACTGCACCTGATGAAGGGCTTGACCCCGATCATGACCACCACCCACACCTACGCCGTGCTACCCGGTGGCAGTCCGCAGGCCAGCCGCCTCACCCTCCAAGGGGACTTTGTGGGCATTATGCTGGCCTATCGCTAAATACATCCTTATGCCGTTCCAGCGCATCGACTCCCGAGACCCCGGTAGCGGCCTGCTTCCCTTGCTGCTGATCCTGATCTGCCTAGGCTGGCTCTCCCCGCCGTCGCTGCCCGCCCAGGCCTTGCAGGTCGAGGCGCGGCTCGGGGGTGGCATCAACTGGTCCTACGGTGCCGCAGCACCTCATATCCATCAGCGGCCCTTTCCCGCTTATTATGGACAGCTCAGCCTGGGCTATTGGGTCAATCTGCGCATCGGCATCGGACTGGGACTGACCCAGTATCCCATCGGTATCACGCATCTGCTTCAGATCGAAACGCCGGATATCTCCCGATGGAATAGTAGGAGCCATTCGCTTTCGTATTATCCCTACATGACACAACTGTT
The DNA here is from genome assembly GCA_003696875.1 of Bacteroidota bacterium. GTDB lineage: Bacteria > Bacteroidota > Bacteroidia > J057 > J057 > RFHL01. The sequence goes on from RFHL01000351.1 coordinate 5,724, forward strand.
GCTGTGGTATGCTTTACCGCAGGGTAAGCACCGGCTCGCGGGGTCACAGGTAGGCTTGGGGGTGCTATGGGCGCGGACGGTTTTTGACTTTGGATGGTCCCGCGAGACGGCCGTACCCTACCCCAGCGGGCAGACGGTGTTTGAATGGTCGGAGTGGACCGTCGAGCCGCACCGCTTTTGGGGCATCGAAGCGCGGTGGAATGTTCCCCTCTGGACGCGCAAGCGGCAGCGGGTGCTGGCGAGCCTGCAAGTAGTCAAGGGCCTGGTGCCCGTCATCCGCACCACCCGGGCCTACTACATCGACTTTCCCGATCAGACGGTCAGTACCACCTGGACCACGCATGGCGATTACCTCGGGCTGGCGCTGGCCTATCAGTGGACCTGGTGGGAGCGGAAGCGGGAGAAAGGCCCAAGGCCGGGGAAATAGCGTGCGGGTCAAAACCTGCTACCGTCAGGCCCCAAACACATGCGCCCGGCCATGTGGCCGGGCGCGTCGGTTAGGTGTGGCAACAACCTGCCTTACTTGCTGGTGTCGTCCACCTCTTCATACTCGACGTCAGTGACTTCGGCGTCTTCAGCGGTTTGCTGAGCCCCTTCGGCACCGGGCTCGGCGCCGGGTGCGCCTTGCTGCTGGTACATCTCGGTCGAGGCCGTTTGCCAGGCTGCATTGAGAGCGGCGGTGGCCGACTCTATGCGGGCAAAGTCCTTGGCCCCGTGGGCTTCCTTCAGCTCGGCGAGGGCCCCTTCGATGGCGCTCTTGTTGCCTTCGGAAAGCTTGTCGCCCAGGTCCTTGAGCTGCTTCTCGGTGGAGAAGATGAGAGCATCGGCGGCGTTGAGCTTCTCGACTTCCTCCCGGCGCGCCTTGTCGGCGCTTTCGTTCTCCTTGGCTTCGCGCTTCATGCGGTCGATCTCGTCCTGCGACAGGCCGGTAGAGGCCTCAATGCGGATCTTTTGCTCCTTGCCGGTGGCCTTGTCGCGGGCGCTCACGTTGAGGATACCGTTGGCGTCGATGTCGAAGGCGACCTCAATCTGCGGGATACCGCGCGGTGCCGGCGGGATGCCATCCAGGTGAAACTTGCCCAAGGTACGGTTGTCAGCGGCCATGGGGCGCTCCCCTTGGAGGATGTGAATCTCGACCGAGGTTTGATTGTCCGAGGCGGTGGAGAATACCTCCGACTTCTGGGTCGGGATGGTGGTATTGGCATCGATGAGCTTGGTGAAGACCCCGCCCATGGTCTCGATACCGAGGGAGAGGGGCGTCACGTCGAGGAGTAGGACGCCCTTGACGTCACCTGAGAGAACGCCTCCCTGGATGGCAGCTCCAATGGCGACTACTTCGTCGGGGTTTACGCCCTTGTTGGGTTCGCGCTTGAAGAAGTCCTTTACGATCTCCTGCACCCGGGGAATCCGGGTAGAGCCTCCGACGAGGATGACCTCGTCGATGTCATCGACGGTGAGCTTGGCGGCTTTGAGGGCGTCGCGGCAGGGGCCGAGGCAGCGGTCGAAGAGCTTATCGGCGATTTGCTCAAACTTGGCCCGGGACAGGGTCCGCTCCATGTGCTTGGGACCCTCAGCGTCCATGGAGAGGTAGGGCAGGTTGATCTCGCTGCTCGTGGTGGAGGAAAGCTCAATCTTGGCGGTCTCGGCGGCCTCCTTCAGGCGCTGTAGCGCCTTGGGGTCACGGCGCACGTCGATGCCGTGCTCAGCCTTGAACTCGTCGGCCAGCCAGTTGATGATGGCCTGGTCAAAGTCGTCTCCGCCGAGATGTGTATCACCGTTGGTAGAGAGCACCTCGAAGACGCCGTCGCCCAGCTCAAGGATGGAAATGTCAAAGGTGCCCCCCCCCAGGTCAAAGACCGCAATTTTGAGATTTTTGTCCTGTTTGTCGAGGCCGTAAGCGAGGGCCGCCGCCGTAGGCTCGTTGATGATACGGCGTACCTTGAGGCCGGCGATCTCGCCTGCTTCTTTGGTGGCGTTGCGCTGGGCGTCATTGAAGTAGGCGGGCACCGTGATCACGGCTTCCTTGACTTCGTAGCCCAGGTAATCCTCGGCGGTTTTCTTCATCTTCTGCAGGATCATGGCCGAAATCTCCTGCGGGGTATAGGTCCGATCGCCGATTTTGGCGACGGCGAGCCCGTTACGGCCACTCGTCACTTCGTAAGAGACCTCTTCGATCTCGCTACGGGCCTCGGCGTACTTACGGCCCATGAAGCGCTTGATGGAGCGGACGGTTTTGGTGGGGTTAGCCAGCGCTTGTCGCTTGGCTTGCTCGCCTACAACGCGCTCGCCATCCTTGGTAAAGCCAACCACCGAAGGGGTGGTACGCTTGCCTTCAGAATTGACGATGACGGTGGGCTCGTTGCCCTCCATGATGGAGACCACGGAATTGGTGGTACCTAAGTCGATGCCTATTATTTTGCTCATATCAGCTTGCGTATTAGTGATTTACTTATGGTTAGGTAAAGGTCGAAGGATTGGGAATCCTAATCAATGTGGATTTCAGAGGAACGATCGTCTTCCTGATCGGCATGCCGGGGGAAGCGTATGGTGAGCAGGCCAGCGTCATACTTGGCCTTGATGCCCTCCATCTCCACGCTTACGGGGAGGGGGAAAGACCGTTGAAACTGGCCAAAGCGCCGCTCCTGCCGCTCGTAAGGAAAGGTCTCAGCTCCTTCAGGGCGATGCTTGGCGCCCTTGACGAGCAGAATGCCGTCATGAATCTGGATGCTTACATCACCTTTTTGGACGCCAGGGAGTTCCATCTGGATGATGTATTCGCCAGGGGCGAGATAGATGTCGGTGGCAACGCGGAGGTCGCCGCCTTCACCACTAAACACATCGTCCATGAAGCCACTGACCTTCTTGCCGAGTTCGGAGAAGCCGTCGCGCAGCTGTTGGAACATGTCGTCGCTCTGAGAGGAGTTGCTCATAAGGGAGAAGATGAAAGGTTATTCACCGCCAGAAAGACAAGCTTGGTGCCATGGGCGGAAAATGTGCCGATTTGGCGGGCAGGCTGGCAAGCTCTGGCAGGGAGCTTTGTCATAATGGCAGCCAGGCTGTCAGCACCCCCTGGCGCCCGCCGCCGCTGAGTTATGGGGAGGAGGGACTGGGAAGCTGCTTTTTAGGATTATCCGGGGGCAATGCCCAAATTGCGGCCCGGAATCTGAATGCCTGATTATGGGATACTTTGACGGTCAAGTCGTCTGGATTACGGGGGCGTCCTCGGGCATCGGGGAGGCCCTGGCGTATGCCCTGGCGGCAGAGGGGGCGGTGCTGATCCTCTCGGCACGGCGGGAGGATCAGCTTGCCCGGGTGCGGGCAGCCTGTCCGGTGCCAGAGCGGGTGCACCTTGCCCCGCTGGACCTGGCGGAGACCGGAGACCTGCCGGCCCTGGTGGCAAAGTGGGTGGCGCAACTGGGACGGATCGACATCCTGATCAACAATGGGGGAATGAGCCAGCGCGCCTATGCCGCTGAGACTTCCCTGGCGGTGGACCGCCGCCTTATGGAAGTAAACTACTTCGGGCCGGTGGCCCTGACCAAGGCAGTGCTGCCGCACATGCGGCAGGCCGGAGGGGGGCACATCGTGGCTGTGAGCAGCATCACGGGTAAGTTTGGGTTTCCGCTGCGGTCGGCCTATGCGGCCGCCAAGCACGCCATGCACGGCTTTTTTGAGTCCCTGGGGCTGGAGCTTCACGGGGAGGGGATCCGGGTAACGCTGGTCAATCCCGGTCGCATTCGTACCGAGATTTCGCAGCATGCCCTCACGGCCGATGGCCGGCCGCATGGGGAGATGGACCCGGGACAGGCGCAAGGTATGCCAGCCGAGGTCTGTGCCCGCAAAATGTTGCAGGCCATTCGCAAGGGGCGGCCCGAAGTGAATATTGGCCGCGCCGAGATTCTGATGGTTTATTTCAAGCGCTACGCACCCTGGCTCTTCCGGCGGATGGCCCGCCGGGTGAGTCCTCAGTAGGCGGGGATATTTTCATACGTTCGTCGTCTTTAACCACAGGTGGCCGCAAGGCCCCGCGTTTTATTGTTCAACCTAATGGAAAAGAAGATCATCACGGGGATACAGCAGGTCGGAATCGGGATCCCCGACGTCCACGAGGCCTGGAAATGGTATCGGGAGCACTTCGGGATGGATGTGCCCATCTTTGAGGAGGCCGCCGAAGCGGCCCTGATGCTGCCTTATACCGGAGGGGAGCCACGCAGCCGGCATGCGGTGCTTGCGGTAAACCTGCAAGGCGGGGGTGGGATGGAAATCTGGCAGTATACCAGCCGTACCCCTCAGGCGCCGGCGCAGCCGCCGCAGTTGGGGGACCTGGGGATCTTTGCGGCGCGCATCAAGGCGCGCGATGTGGAGCAAGCTTATCGCTTTTTGCAAGGCAAAGGAGCCGATCTCCTGGGAGAGGTCGGTAAAGATCCGGCCGGAAAGCCGGTCTTTGCCGTGCGGGACCCCTATGGCAACCACTTCCAGGTGGTGTCAGGCAGTGACTGGTTCACCAGAACGCCCTATCCCACCGGCGGTCCCGCCGGTGCGATGCTGGGGGTGACCGATATCGAGCGGGCCCGGACCCTGTATACCGACATCCTGGGCTACGATGTGGTGGTATACGACGAGACAGGGGCCTTTGCCGACTTGTCCGTACTGCCTGGTGGCGAAGGGCGCTTTCGGCGGGTGCTGCTGGCGCACAGCCAGCCCCGGGAGGGGGCGTTTAGCCAGATCTTTGGTCCTTCCCAGATCGAGCTGGTGCAGGCGCTGGACCGGAAACCAGCCAAGATGTTTGAAGGCCGCTTCTGGGGGGATCTCGGCTTCATTCACCTCTGCTTTGATATCGTAAATATGGACGCCCTGCGGGAGGAGTGTACGGCCAAGGGCTTTCCCTTCACGGTCGACAGCCGGGCGGCCCTGGGGAAAGAGTTTGACATGGGCGAAGCCGCTGGTTCGTTCTCCTACATCGAGGATCCCGACGGGACCCTGATCGAATTTGTCGAAACCTTTAAGGTGCCAATTCTTAAGAAGCTCGGTTGGTACCTGGACC